>CAIPDP010000148.1 GCA_903863845.1 uncultured Mucilaginibacter sp.
CAAAGTAGAGAGGGGGTTTTGGCTTTTTGGGAAACACGAGAGCTTGGTGAGATAAAAAACCCTCATTTTTTTATTTTACAAAAACACCAACACCCTCTCTTTTTTAAAGAGAGGGTCGATTTAGCAAAGCTAAATCGGGGAGAGTTGCGATAAATTCGCGTGACTCACCTTCTGCCCCCTCTCTACTTTGTAGAGAGAGGGTTTTGGTTTTCAGGAAACACGATAGCTTCGGTTTGATAAAAAACCTTATTTTTTTATTTTCCAAAAACACCAACACCCTCTCTTTTTTAAAGAGAGGGTCGATTTAGCTTTGCTAAATCGGGGAGAGTTACTAAAAGATCAATACAATTTTAACCCAGCCACGACAAACTCTCTCAATTTATCTTTTACTTTTGCGCTGCTTACTCAGCGAAAAACGCAGTGAACTCCGTGGTTAATAAACCACGTGACACAAAACGATGCCACTGAACAGAAAAACTATAAAACAAATGTTTACCGGAATCATCGAAACTTTAGGAACCATAATCGACCTGCGACATGATCAGGGGAACCTGCATCTAACTGTAGCCAGCCAGATATCGCATGAATTAAAGGTCGATCAATCGGTGGCGCATAATGGCGTTTGTTTAACCGTAGTGGCACTGGCTGATGGCTTGCATACCGTTACAGCAATTGCAGAAACGCTGAACAAAACCAATTTGGGTGAACTAAGCGTGGGTGACCTTGTAAACCTGGAGCGCTGCATGCAAATGAATGCCCGGTTAGATGGACATATTGTACAGGGGCATGTCGATCAAACTGCAGTCTGTACGTCTTTCGCAGAACTTGATGGCAGTTGGGAATACACTTTTGAATATGACCCTGCCCGTGGTAATGTTACCGTCGAAAAAGGTTCCATCTGTGTAAACGGCATCAGTCTGACAGTTGTAAATTCGCAGGCAAACAGTTTTTCAGTTGCCATCATCCCTTACACTTTCGAACACACTAACCTGCAGCAGGTGAGAGAAGGCTCAACCGTCAATCTCGAATTTGACATCATTGGCAAATATGTAGCACGGCTGATGCAACGTTAACGGCTCAATGTTGTTATCCGGCTTTTAGCATAAACAAGGTATTTATTCTGCCCCGATTGTCTGTTTGACGCCACGAATTTGCGGTAATATTTCAAAGCTCCCTTTTTGTCCTTCAAATTTGAATCGTACAGGTCAGCTATAAGGTAATAGGTCATTGGTTTTTCGTCAAACTGCAAAGCCTTTTGGTACGCCGTAAGTGCTTTATTGTTTTTGTTGAGCTTAGTATAGCTATTCGCTATTTCGCTATAATAGACATCAATATTTGGCGATAGTCCTGCATCGATCGCTTTTTGAAAATATTCGATTGCTTTCGATTGATTTTTTAAGCCCTTATAACAGCCGGCAATAAAATAGTACGAAACTTCGGATTGCATCCCCGGCTGAATAGCCATTAAAGTTTCGAGACCACAATCGTATTTGCCGTTCAGGTAATAAGCCTCGCCAACTTTGTTTCTTACATAGGTTGAATTATCCCCTAATTGGAAGAGTTTTTCGCCATAGCTGATCACTTCTTCCAGTTTGTTTTCAGTATATTTTAATTTAAGAAAACTCTGTAACAGCGAAATATTTTCCTGGTCAGCATCGATAGCGATATTCAAAACTGTTTCGGCATCAGCAGGTCTATTGGCGGAAATATAGTAGCCACTAAGTTCTGAAGCAACGTCTGCATTTAATGGTTGAAGTTTGTTGGCCTTTTCAAGGTAATTGATCGTCACCTTCGGGTTGCCTTCGCCTATGCTGATTTCGGCCAGGTCCTGGTAGACAAAGAAGTTCGTACTGTCTTTTGTTAAATATTGAACCAGATAAGTTTTAGCTTTTGCATCGTTCCCCTTACGGATATTCAGTTTACCTAAATTAAAAAGCACATGGTAATTACTGCTATCGAGGTTATAAATACGTTGGTAATATTTCTCTGCATCCGGCAGGTTACCTGCCATTTGCGATGCATAAGCCATACTTGAAAGTATTTTTGTGTCGGTAACGGGCTCCGGGTAACTGTTTTTCAAAAGACTAAGCGCATCTGCATAGCGCTGATTTTGATAATCTTCGATCAACTGCTCGTTGAAGGCTTTCTGCTGAGGTAATTGCAGGTTGCTGAATAATGGGATACCGCCCAATAAAAGCAATAAGGTTAAAGTAGCTTTCATACACTAAACTATTAGTTATTGTTGAAAAAATCAAATCCAAAACAATAAATCTTGCTTGTGTGTTAGCATAGATACATTTAAACACAATAAAACTATACAATGGATAAGATCAGGAAATTTGAGTTGATGGAAAAAATAGTCCATGAGTTTGAGGATTTGAAAAACAGCCAGCAGGCAATACTTGAAAAATTAAGTAAAATTGAGGTCGACAATATCAATCTTGGCGATAAAAGGCTGGAAAAGGATTTGCCCGATATGCATCAGCGCATCGCAGATAACCTGGAGTCGATTGCCGCTATTCAGGAATATTTTGATGACCAGGCCAACAGAAACAGTGAAAAGAATAATATTTCAGCACTTAAGGAGCAGGAGTCTTTGGGGCGTTAATTAGTTTATCGTTAATGGTTCATAACATGTTTTGCAAATTACCTATGAACCACGAACTATCAGCTTACTGATACTGTATATAAATCGGGGCTGGTTGCAATTTCAGCAGTTCCTGTTTGCTGAGCATACGTTTGGGTGGGTTTTTGATATCATTCTTGTAGAATAGCTTGAAACCGGTGAATTGTACAGGCTCGCGCGAAATGAAGTATTTGTAGGAGTCTTTTTTCAGATCGGGGCCACCCCAGCCGTCCATATCCATTACCAATTGCACTTCGGGGTGGAGTTTAATGTCCTGATAATTGGTTACCATGCG
>CAIPDP010000149.1 GCA_903863845.1 uncultured Mucilaginibacter sp.
ACCGGCTTTCAATTCCCGGTTGCCACTGATCTCGAAGCCGATCTTACTACTAACCCGCACCCTGAAATAGTCTACAAATTCTTTTACAACCTCGTAAACATCGTTCGGCTCAAGCACAGGTTGCGAACCGATCTTTGAAAAACGGTCGGCCACGATCTCCAGCCTTTTGATATCGTTTTCCATCTCAGCTATCAGCGGGTCTTCTTCGGCATCAAATTTTTCTTTCATCAGCTCGGTCCAGGCCATCAGCGACGAGATAGGCGTGCCCAACTGGTGGGCGGTTTCTTTGGCCAGCCCCACCCAAACCTGGTTCTGCTCCGATTTACGCGAGGTGTTAAAAGCAAAATAGGCGATCAGTAAAAATATGGCGATGACGGTAAGCTGTATATATGGGAATATTTTCAGTTGTGTCAGTACGAACGAATCGTGGTAATATACATACCAGCTGTTACCGATAACCTTCAGCGTGATAGGCTCATGCTCGGCCTTCATTGACTCTAATTCCGACTTAAAATAGGCCGGATCGTACTTTTTAGCGTTTTTTTCGCCCGGCAAATCAGGCACTTTGATATAGGTACGGTTGGGGTCGAGACCCTTAGTAGTGATGATCTCGCCATGCGCATCAACGATCATCGCCGGTACTGTCAGACTGTCGCGCACCGCAAAAACGTAATTCAAAAAATCATTATCGTCCGAAGTGGTCATTTGCTTCATACTCAATGCCCAGATCTCGGCCCGGGTACGCTCAGATCTTTTGATGCTTTTAACCAGGTAACTGGTATACAAAAGCGAGCCAATTGCAATTACCAGCGCAAAAGCGAGCAAAAAATAGTTCCAGAATCGGCGCTGTGCGTATGGGTTCATGGGGTTGAGTCCGAAAGTCCGCATAAGTCCGGAAGTCCGGAAGATGCATTTCGTAGTTTGGGTGAAAAATACGGAAAAATGGGGGAAGTCCGAAAGTCCGAAAGTCGGAAAGTCCGGAAGATGCTTTTTCTATTCGTTGACAAGGCGACTGTTCTAGGGGTTAATTATGATAGTTTACCCAAAATCTTTCTTAGGGACTATTTTTTAGAATCACGGAATTATACTGATTTCACAGATTTTTATCGGGGATGATTGTTCATCTTTTCCTACAACTTTCTTTCGGACTTTTGCGGACTTTCCGACATTCGGACTAAAAAAAACTACCTTTGCCCCATCATGTCAAATCAAAAAGTAAGGGTACGTTTTGCGCCGAGTCCGACCGGCGGTTTGCACCTCGGTGGGGTGCGTACAGTGTTGTTCAATTACTTATTCGCTAAAAAGCATGGCGGCGATTTTGTGCTGCGTATCGAAGATACCGACCAGGGCCGCTACGTTGCCGGTGCCGAAGATTATATCATGGAATGCCTCAAATGGTGCGGACTAAACCCGGACGAAAGTCCGGCTGTGGGTGGTCCCTTTGCTCCATATCGCCAGAGCGAACGTAAAGCTTTATACCGCGAATACGCCGAGCGCCTGGTGATGCAGGGACATGCTTATTATGCTTTTGATACGCCTGAAGAACTGGAACAAAACCGCCGCGAGATACCTAACTTTCAATATGGGCATGCTTATCGTGACACTTTGAGGAACTCGCTGACGTTGACACAAAAGGAGGTTGACCAGTTACTAAATGACCATGTGCCGCATGTGATCCGTATTAAAATGCCGGCTGATGAGTCGGTGCATTTTGAGGATTTGATTCGCGGGCATGTAAGTTTTGATACCAACCAAAGCGATGATAAAGTGCTGTTGAAAGCCGATGGTATGCCCACCTATCATTTGGCCGTTGTAGTTGACGATTATTTAATGAAGATCACCCACGCTTTCCGGGGCGAGGAATGGCTGCCTTCGGCGCCGGTTCACCTGCTTTTATGGGAATACCTGGGCTGGAAAGCCAATATGCCGCAATGGGCGCATTTACCATTGATATTGAAACCTGACGGCCACGGCAAATTAAGCAAGCGCGATGGCGCGCGTCTCGGTTTCCCGGTATATGCCATGACCTGGTTTGACGAAAAGACGGGTGAAATTACTCCCGGTTTCCGCGAACTTGGTTTCCTGCCCGAAGCCTTTCTGAACCTTTTGGTAATGTTAGGCTGGAATGATGGTACCGATAACGAAATATTCAGTCTTGACGAACTCATCCAGCGTTTTTCTATTGACAGGGTAAGCAAGGGCGGAGCAAAATTTGATTACGAGAAAGCTAAATGGTTCAATGCAGAATGGATCAAACGGTTAGACATTGAACGTTTGCTATTGTACGTTAAACCTTTACTGGAAGAAAAAGGTTTGGTGGTTAATGATGAAGGGTATTTGATAAAGGTGATAGAACTGGTAAAGGAGCGTTGCATCCTGTTGCCCGATTTTTATCAGCAAGCCTCCTACTTTTTTGCTACTCCGGCCGAATATGACCTGAACGCCGTAAAACCAAAATGGACCGACGCCAAAACCGACTTCTTCCAGGGCTTCGTAGCCATGCTCCAAAACATCGAAACCACCATTGACCCGCAAGACCTCGAAATCAGCTTTAAGGCCCTCGCAGAGGAGCGTGGCATTAAACCCGGCGAACTCATGCTGCCCTTCCGCATCATGCTGGTAGGCGGCAAATTTGGTCCGCATGTGTTTGATATTGCGGCTTTGCTGGGTAGGGATGAGACAATTCAGAGGATTGAATTGGCGTTGGGGGCGTTTGGGGGGTAGGTTTAGGTTTTTTACGAAAACTCCATCTAGTTGAATTGCCTTCCAATGACCTGATTTTAAAAGGTTCTAGTTTTATCTTTGTTTTATGACTGATGTGCACAGCAAAGAAACCCGGAGTTACAACATGTCCCGGATAAGAGGCAAGGATACAAAACCGGAAATGCTTGTGCGTAAATTTCTGCATAAAAAAGGTTTTCGGTACCGGCTACATGTAAAAAAATTGCCAGGCAAGCCCGACATCGTATTACCCAAATACAAAACTGTCATTTTTATACATGGTTGCTTCTGGCATAGACACCAGGGCTGCAAGTATTTTGTTGTGCCTAAAACCCGGACAGAATGGTGGCTGAACAAGATTGGAACTAATATTTGGAACGATTTGAATGCTGAGTCAGCGCTAAAAAGTAGTGGTTGGAGGGTAATTAAAATTTGGGAATGTGAGTTGAAAAGGGGGCAATTGCAGCAAACGCTTTCCTTTTTAACATCTGAAATTTTCCGTTAGTAACTTTTAGCAAAGTTCACTTATATCCGATTGACTTATAGTCGAATACGCGATAGCTTTCCCTTATGGATATTCGTAAGAGAATCGGTCTGCGTATTAAAGAATACCGCACAAATTTGAAACTCACACAAGAAGCCTTAGCCTTTAAGGCAGAGGTAGATAAGACCTATTTAAACGAAGTTGAGAATGGGAAACGAAATGTTTCAGTTATTAATCTCGAGAAAATAATCTTTGCGCTTGAAATCACGATACGTGATTTCTTTAATAATGAAGCTTTCAATGGAGGGGCCAACTAATGGAGGTTTTAACATTAAAAGCAAGGGCTTCAAAAGCGAAGACTACCATAGTTCCGGACGAATTTGATTCAGCTATTCTTACACACTATGTAGTAACCAGGAATCCAATTTATAAAGAAAAAGCATACGAAATTGCCGAAAATTCCCCCAGTACTTTACATGAGCCGGGCGAGATATATCAAGCTATTCAGAAAACTCTTTTTGACGCAACAGATATCCCTTTTCCCGGACCCGAACCGGGTACTGAAAAATTTACTTTTATTGATTTGTTTGCTGGAATTGGGGGTTTTCGTCTCGCATTGCAAAATTTAGGAGGACTATGTGTCTATACTTCGGAGTATGACAAATATGCACAAAAAACATATTTTGCTAATTTCGGTGAAACTCCATTTGGCGATATCACTAAAGAAGAAGTTAAAGCATTTATACCTCAAAAATTTGATATCCTATGTGGTGGATTCCCCTGCCAGCCGTTTTCTATTGCCGGGGTTTCAAAGAAAAACAGTTTGGGAAGAAAGCACGGATTTGAAGATGAAAAGCAAGGGAATTTGTTTTTCCACGTTGCCGAAATAATCGAAAAACATCGCCCAAAGGCTTTTTTTCTCGAAAATGTTAAAAACCTCGTTTCTCATGATAAAGGCAATACTTTTAAAGTAATAAAGCAAACGCTGTTAGATCTCGACTATTCATTTGACCATCGCGTACTAAATGGTAAACATTTTGTCCCCCAACATCGCGACAGGACGATCATGGTTGGGTTTGATAAGAAAGTTTTTGGCGAAGATGTTAGTTTTGATTTTAATAGGGTTAAACTACCGGAAGCAAATCATCAAATTAAATCTATATTAAAAAAAGAGGTTGATCCTAAATATACTTTATCTGATCATTTATGGAATTACCTGCAAAACTATGCTAAAAAGCATAAAGAGAAAGGCAATGGCTTCGGTTTCGGCTTAGTAAAACTTGATGGTATTAGCAGAACAATGAGTGCCAGATATTATAAAGATGGGGCGGAAATTTTGATACCGCAAAATGGATCAGCACCTCGAAGGTTAACCCCATATGAAGCAGCTGCGTTGCAGGGTTATCCGGTAAATAAGGGGAATAGCAGCTTTAGGATACCGGTTTCTGACAATCAGGCTTATAAGCAGTTTGGCAATTCTGTGGTAACGCCATTGATACAAGCAGTAGGCAAGGAAATAGCCGAAATAATCACCTCTTTCGATATTTAAATTTCAAGTAGATTAATAGTTTCGGCCTTTTTATAAAGACTATTTAAATTACCTGATTTTATCCTGAATTGACTCCGACGCTTAATTAAGGGCTTGCTTGAAGCCTGTTCCATTTTTATTCCTGGATCATAATAAATATTTCCTAAAGCCATTTGCTTTAAAAACAAATTAAAGTCGGTGCCATCGCCAATTAAAATATTATTTCCGTAGTAATATTGTTTGTAAGGTAAGAGCATAGCCTTTGAGGGGATATAACATGCTAAATTGTGCTTTCTGTTCCAATGTTTTAATAACGAAGCAAATGACCAACTTGACGCTTCATTTCCATTTTCGTCAACTAATGCAATTGAACCCGATGCATTTCTAATTTTGGAGTTTTCAATGTCATATCCGATTAACTCCATTCTCAGTCCAGTCAAATGTTGAATTATTCCAACTTTATGAACGCCGCCAAAATTTAATCGGTCTTCTTTTCCATTCCTATCTTGATAGCCATATGAACGTATAAAATTGTCAATGCCGTTTTTGACGTATAACCCGCCATTCGGTTCAGGTGTCATTAACGTTATGACTTCATTAGTTGTTTTATCAAAGGTTTTAGCAGTGAACTGCTTTATTTCATAACCAAGATAATCAGGTTCAGAATAGCCATTTGGAGTGATACCCAATTCAGCCTCTAACGTATAACCGCCACAATTTGGTGATGGGCAGGGTAAAATTTCACCGTGTTTATCTAGTCGTTTTGATTCAATCCAACCTAGTTTGTGAATACGCAGCAATTCGTAAAGCAATTTGGATTTATTATTAACCAGTGGTTCAAGTTCCAGCAATCTAAAAACGCCCAAGTGTGCCAAAGAATCTAGTTTATCAACGGTTTTAGTAATTTCAGAATCGGGCGAGGAAACATATCCTAACGTTTTTCCATGTTTTGTGACCGCCAAAAAAAGCAATCTTCCATGTAATCGTTGAGTCATTAAAAATGATGGTGCATTATGACTTTTAGTTAAAAAGCCGGAAAAACGAACCTCGGGATATTTAGGATATAGAATAAATTGCGAATTTGGTGCGGGCGATATTCCCCCATCATCTGTAATCCATGAAAATTCAATCGTTGCTTTGAATCTTTCTTTTTTCCAATCTCCTACTGGATCTGCTTTGATATCCGATATCGGAAATATATTTAGTATTTCGTAACTACCACCCAAATAAACCTGATTCTTTGAATTGTCGTTGGCAGATAATGTTTTTATATAAACTTTATCACATTGGTTACTCAGAAATATTTGTTTAAGGTTTTCGAGCGTCATCAATTCTATCGGTTTAATAGCTAAATATAAATAGATAAAATTGAAAAATACTTATATATGACACCCTCAATAATCAGGAATGAGTTTTGGTTTTAGTCAATTTCATGAAATAATTCCCCAACTTAGCGCTTAAAAAGATGCACCTACGGAGCCTCCACATACTTTCCCCATGCTATAAACAGGGTACTCCGACGGAGTGAGTAAATAGTTTGGTAGCAAATGATCAATTAAGTTATTGCTGTTCATTTCGTTAATAATTCGAGGAAACCAAAACGTTACCAAATGAAAACTCCGGAGGAGTAACCTGTATATAGAAAAATACCTAAAATTTCTGGGGCTCCGTAGGTGCCCACTATTTGCTGTGTGCTAAAATAAATACAAGGTGGGTATGTCGTTCTAAGGCTTGGTCACAAATGCGTGCCGAATTATAGGATCATGATAATCAGCAATCCCGATAGCTATCGGGACAAACGAATCAGCGGTTCAGACAATAAACACGCCCCGCGCCACCCTTCGACGGGCTCAGGGTGACACCCCGGCGCACGATAATTAGTGATATTACATCAACGAAATCAGCAATCCCGATAGCTATCGGGACAAACGAATCAACGGTTCTGACAATAAACACGCCCCACCCCACACCCTTCGACAAGCTCAGGACGACACCAAACGTTTTAGAATTACGGAATAATCTCAGGGTAATCCTCCATGAATTTCGGTTTGCATTTCTCCTGCCGATTCAATCAAAGGTATTTGTAATAAAAAACTCTTTACACGTGAGGCGGCACCTACGGAGCCTATACTTACCTTTCCCATTGCTATAAACAGGGAACTCCTACGGAGTTAATTAACAGTTTGATAGTTGCACACTGATCTGGGTCGCCTGATCAAAACACTAATAAAAGCCCGTGCTGATTAGGATCGGTAACAAGACCCCGGAAGGGTCTCCTGTTTATAGAAAAGGCGCATAGGAAAATGGGCTCCGTAGGCGCCCCCCTAATAAACGCGTTGCTAAGCCGGTGAAATTTCAGGTAAAT
>CAIPDP010000150.1 GCA_903863845.1 uncultured Mucilaginibacter sp.
ACCGGCAGGCCGGCAGGTCGTGGCTCAGACTAAAGCCGCGTCCAGCCATACTTCGACCAGCTCAGCATGTCACCCTCCGCGCAACATTCCTGCTGACGCGGGCTTAAGGGTTGGGCGATGCGATGGGTTAACTCGTGCCTGAGAGCATAGTTCGGAGATTACCATGTCCTTATCAAGCCACAACAGCATCCAGCATCTCGTTCGCTTTTCGTTGCAAGTTATAGTGTTTAAATACCAATTGACCTATAAATGGCAAGGCAATGAAGCCTGCAGCGTAAGCTTCATCTCTAAATGAAACAATTTCAAAACCAAGTACAATAATGCCTACCCATACATATTCAAAGATAGTTATAGGCAGATATTCAAATACCACTACCCTGATTCCATCAATTTCTAAAATTTCAAATCTGCCACGGTTCACCCTTCTTACATATTCCCAATTACCAACAAACAAACGTCGGTTATCGTCAAAGGATATGCTATTTTGTGTTATGTCTACTACGCAATACTTTTTTTCGTCGATCAGGGCCAATATTCTTTTGATCAGCGTTGCTGTACTTTGATCTGAGGTTTTGGAGATTTTATATTTAAGTTTCATTGCGTACAGGTCTGGTTATCCCAAACATACTAAAACCTGCAACATGTTTGAAACGCAAAGTCGTTTATATATTCCTGCTGGCGCGAGTTTAAGGGCTAGGCGATGCTATGGGTTAACCCGTGCCTGGGAGCATAGTTTGGAGATTGCTTCGTCGCCCTGGCCCGCAAACCTTTGCAGGCTCCTCGCAAAGACGCGCGGGGAAGTGGGCATTTAGGCGCGGTTTTTTTTCATCCCGGTAATCCTTTTCCCGACAACTATAAGGAAAAAGATTAGTTAACTAATGACCAATGACAAATACTCAATGCCAAATGACCAATGCCAAATAACAAATCAAAGCCCCGAATAATAATCATAGCCCAGCTCTGCCCAGTAATCGCGTGGGCGGGTATTGCTGAAGGTGATATTACCGATACGTTTCAGGTTTTTGATGCCGTATTTTACCGGAATGATGAGCCTTAATGGTTGGCCATGTCTGCCGGGCAGGGGTTTATCGTTTACTTCGTAGGCCAGCAGGGTTTGCGGATGCAGTGCACTTGGCATATCTATGCCGACATAGTATTTCTGGTCGGGTGTTTCCATGCCTACAAAGTCCATTTTGGCTTCTTCTTCCAGGCCGAAATGTTTGATAAAATCGGCAAATTTCAAGCCACCCCAATGTGATATCTGGTCCCAGCCTTCCACACATTTAAAATCGTAGATGATCTCGGTTTTCGGTAGCTGTTTAAGCTGATCGAGTGTGATCTTCAACACCTGCCCATTCTTTTTTGTTACCTGCAGGCTCCATTGCTCGGGAGGTAAAACACCTTCGGTCCCGATATCGCTGTTGAACCGCACTTGTTTGGCGGCCATTTCTTTCGGATAGGTTTTTACCAGGTGATTCTCGTTAAATGCCAGGCGACGGAAAAATATTTCAGTTTTATTTAAAGCTTTGCGTAATGGAGCACGGGTACCACCAGTAATACCCGGTACTTCTTCGGGCGATTTGTACAACCAACGCCAGACGCCAACTGCACCGGCCACATATACGCCAAAGAGGCCGAATGAAATAAAGGTTCTGCGCTTTATTTGCTGCTCAACGGTGGTTTCTTTTTCAGGCTTGCTCATTTTCGTTGTTTGTTTCAATTGCAGGTTTTGGTTGTTCATTCACTACTTCAAATCCGGTTATAACGGCCCGGAAATTATTCCATCCCGCCATGATCACCTGGAAAATATGCACCAGGAAGAAGAATACGTAACCGATGGTCAATACAAAATGCCATATCCTGGCCAGGTGATAACCACCGCACAGCCAGGTGAAATAATAAAACTGAACGGGTTTGTAGATGGCTAAACCAGTGATCAGCGAACCCAGTCCCATGATGATAATAGAGGTATAGGCAATGCGTTGTGCGGCATTGTATTTACCCTGAGGCGGAGCGGTTTTGCGGATATTCAGATCGTGCAATACCACCAGCCAGGCCTCTTTGAACGAATGTTTATTAGGCAAAAGGTAACGCCATTCGCCTGAAATAATACTGTAAAGAATGTAGAAAAATCCATTCAGTGTAAAAAACCACATGAACAGAAAGTGAAAGGCCATGCCCTCGGACAGCCGATGCGGAATATGTAATAAGTTATAATACCAGTCAGGAAAGAACCTGAAGAAGGTATGGCCGAAGATCGTGAACGAATATTCATCATTGGCCCAATAGATGAGCATACCACTCCAGATCATGATGGTGAGCACAGGGAAGTTGACCCAATGTGTCCAGCGCATGATAAGCGGGTGTTTTTCTTTAATTACTTTCACTGATTGCAGGATTTTGATAACACGAATTACACGAATTTTTATCGATTCGAATGAGTACGAATATAATTGATTTAGCTGATTTTATTTGGTGCCATTACTGATTGTTGCCGGAAATTCGGCCCGCGTTGCGCCGGTGATGCTTCCATTGGTATTATTTTGGGCAAAAGCGATCACTTCAAAACCTTCAGCATTGAAACCTGCCGGTGTAGTAATATTTACTGAACCGTTGGGGTTATTGCCCAGTTCAACACTTTGCAATTTACGAACGATCTGCACATGTGATAAAGTGCGACCAGCGTTCTCGCCGCGTGCTACTTTGGTGCTTGCATTTTTCTCTACCAGGGCAATCACTAATGAAGAACCATCCCTTTCGCCTTCTGTATGGTATTGTAAACTAATTTTATCCCCTGATGGTTTAAGGTTACTTAATACGATCCCGGTCTTTGCTTCAGCAATCAACCCCTTTTTCAAGGCATTTCGTAAAGTGCTTTCCTCCGAACCTACAAATTCGGTGCGGCCATTTACAATTGCCTGGGGAGTATACACTTCTGAAGAATTTAACCACTTGCTGTATTGTTGTTGCCTTTGCGAAAAGGCAGCATCGCTAAATACATCCTTCCAGCCCAGCCTATTCCAATAGTCGACATGAAAAGCAAGGATATAAACGGGTTTGCCGGTGCTTTCCTTTTGCACCCGGGCTACCAGTGCATCAGCCGGCGGGCAGCTTGAGCAGCCTTCGGAAGTAAATAGTTCAACAACAGCAAAGCCTTTTTCAGCTATTTTAGAAGGAGTACCAATGGTTGGTTTAAAAGCAGCAAAGGCAAGAGTTACCAATAACAGGCCCGAAAATATTTTGAGATTTTTCATTATTTTATGAGTTGAATTTACCCATTTGTCGGTTACGCCTGCATTACCTTACAATAAAGTTAATAATTATTTGAAAAGAGTTTGTACAGTGTAAAACTCTGGCAGGCTGTGCATATTTATCTGAAAGCTTGTAAGGATTTGAATAAATTTACGACTCAAATAAGAAGCACGGAACGCACGAATTATTTCGTGCAATTTGTGTCAAATCAATTCAAGCAATTAGTATTGATATGAGTAATGAATTGGATCCGCATCATTGGGTGAAGGCACATGCCGATTACCTGTACGCGTATACCCGTGCGCGGATCAGCGACGAGGAGCTTGCCCGCGACCTGGTGCAGGATACCTTTCTATCGGCCCTCGAAAAAGTCAGTGCTTTTGAAGGACGGAGCTCGGAACGGACCTGGTTAACGGCCATCCTGCGTAATAAGATCATAGATCAGTACCGCAAAAGATCTTCGGGATTAAAAGATGCGGATGTGAAGCTGGCTGAAGATGAACAGGCTGAATTTTTCGATGCAGATGACGGACACTGGAATCAAGAGCCAGCGCCCAAGCATTTTGGGATAGACGAATATGATCCATTGCACAGCAAGGAGTTTGATCATATACTGATGCAATGTTTAAAAAAGTTGCCGGCGCTATGGATGTCGGTATTTACAATGAAGCATCTGGATGAGGAGCCCACAGATACCATATGCGCCGAGCTGAAATTAACGGCTTCGAATTATTGGGTGATCATCCATCGGGCTAAATTAAATTTACGGGCATGCCTTCAAAAAAACTGGATATGATATGGGACTATTGAGTAAGATAACACGGAATTGTAACCATGCTACTTTTTTGATCGAAAAGAAACTGATCAAACCATTAAGCCTGCGCGAAAGGATATTCCTACGGATACACCTCATTGGCTGTGACGCTTGTCGCTTGTACCGGGAACAAACGATCAAGATCAGCCAGATGATCAAAAACCTTTTTAATGAATCTGTATCGGCCAGTGTTACCCTGGATGATGAGGTAAAAAAAGAGATGCAGGATAGGATAGAAGAAAAATTGAATCAAAACTGAAAAAGTTTGTAAGGTTTGATTTGCCAGCCCGACAAAGGGGTAAATCGTTTAAAAAACCATAAAAAAACAACAGTATGAAATCAATTTTTTCAAAGGCGGCAATGATCGCTGTTATCGGATCTTTTTTGGCTATCAATGTACAGGCAGCTACTTCAACCAATTTATCGGCAGATACCGGTAAAATGAGCAAGATGAGCAAAATGGATAGCAAAATGGCCAAAACTGGTAAGATGGACAGTAAAATGACTAAAAAGCAGCCTGCTAAAGCCAAAAAAGGAAAGATGGCTAAAGACACTTCTAAAATGTAATTGTTTTGTTTTTGAATCGGGGAGGGTTTTTCCCTCCCTTTTTCATATAAATGATATCTTATGAAAAAACTCTTACTTATTTTATTCAGCCTGGTTCTTATATTACAAGCCTCGGCCCAAACCGGTTTACAAAAAGGCAGCCCTGCGCCTTCATTTACAGGCATCGACAACAATGGTAAAACGGTAAATCTGAAGGCCCTGCTGAAAACCCATAAAGCGGTTGTGCTATTTTTTTATAGGGGACAATGGTGCCCTTACTGTAACAAATACATCAAAAGGTTGCAGGATTCGCTCCAATTGCTGACCAGAGCCCAAGCTTACGTTGTTGGCGTCACTCCCGAAACGCCCAAAAATGTTGTCAAAACCGTCGAAAAAACTCAGGCTTCGTTTTCGATCATACCTGATAAGGAATATACGATCATGAAGCTATACAAGGTTAACTATACCGTTGATGAAAAGATGATGGGAAAATTAAAAGGTTATGGTATCGACCTGGAAAAAAATAACGGCAATACCGATCATGTACTACCAGTACCCGCAACCTATATCATCGGCAAAAATGGCAAATTGATCTACGTTCATTTTGATTCTGATTATACAAAACGGCCGTCTGTGATTGAATTGCTGGAGGCGATAAAGGGGGTTTGAGCCAATCAACTCATAACTTAGAAATCAGGCCCCGGCAACGGGGCTTTTTATTAGAATTTCCTGCTGAAAAATCCCTTCCAGTTCCAGTGGGTTGTGGCTTACAACAAGTACGGTAGTCGCCAATTCCTTCCATAAATATTGCAGATCATTGATCAGCTCAGTTTTCATTTCAGGGTCCAATGCCGAGAATGGTTCGTCCATCAGTAAGAGTTGCGGTTTGGTGGCCATTGCCCGTAAAATAGCCAGTCGCTGTTGCTGACCGCCCGATAGGTATTCGGGTTTTTGCTGGGCAAATGCTTCAAGCTTTCCAATAGTAAGTAATTGCTTTATCCAGGTTTCATCATTTGTTGCATAGCGTAAATGCTGCAGCACTGTCATATTAGGGAACAAGGCATATTGCTGAAATACCAGGCCAACTTTTCGTTGCTGGGGTGAAACAAAGATGCCATTTTCTGTGTCCAGCCAGGTGATATCATTAAACCTGATCCTGCCTTTTTCAGGCCTGGTGAGCCCGGCAATTACTTTTATCAGGGTGGTTTTTCCTGCACCTGAAGGTCCATAGATCTTAGTGATGCTTCCTACCGGAATCTCCTGAGTGATTTGTAGCACACTAAGGTGGTTGTGTGAATTCAGGCTTTTTTCAATATCGATACTGATCATTCCAGGGGGCTTTTGGCTTTATACTTATTGAATACGAAAACCGAGATCACGGTAATGAAGG
Organism: uncultured Mucilaginibacter sp.; assembly: GCA_903863845.1. Classification (GTDB taxonomy): domain Bacteria; phylum Bacteroidota; class Bacteroidia; order Sphingobacteriales; family Sphingobacteriaceae; genus Mucilaginibacter. The sequence goes on from CAIPDP010000150.1 coordinate 6,003, forward strand.
TGATGCCAAACAGGATAAGGGAGTAAGCGTTTGCCGAGGAATAATCCTGATTTTCGACCGCATCATATACCGCTATTGAAGCTACCCGTGTAACGCCCGGTATATTGCCGCCGATCATCAACACTACACCAAACTCACCTAAAGTATGGACGAACGTTAGCGTCGCTGCCGTTAACACCGAGGCGCGGATATTGGGCAATAAAACATGCATGAAAGTCTGCCTTTCGCTTTTGCCTAATGTATAAGAAGCCTGCGCCAATGATGGGGGCAATTGCTGCAGGGCCGATTTAATTGGACCGATCATAAAAGGTAAACTGTAAATAACCGAAGCCAATATTAAACCGGGAAAGGAGAATACCAGTTGGACATCAAATACATCCCTCAACCATTTACCGATACCGTGTTGTGGACTAAAAGCCAACAGCAAATAAAAGCCCAGTACCGAAGGAGGCAATACCAGGGGCATGGTAATGATAGCTTCGATGATCAGTTTTAAGATCGATTTGCTCTTAGATAGCCACCAGGCAACCGGCAAACCGATCAATAGCAAAAGCACTGTAGTAATAGCAGCAAGCTTTAGGGTAAGTATGACGGGGCTGAGATCCATTCAGGTCAAATGTAAAAGAAAAGGATGTAGTGTCTTAGCATTTTTTCGGCTGAATTTTAACTTTGGCCGCTTAAATCCGCCTGGCACTAACAGCTCTGCGCCAAGCCGTACTAAACCCCATACCCATATTCTTTCAGGATCTTTTTCGCGCCTGCACTTAAGATATATTGATAGAACTTTTCTGCTTCAGCAATATTTTTCGACGCTTTTATGATCACCATTCCTTGTTTGATCGCCCTATAGTTTTTTGGATCGATCAATTTCCAGTACAATTTGGTTTTTCCTTCAGAATCTTTGATAAGCGACTGGGTAGTAAAGCCCACCTCTGCAACGCCTGTTGTGATATAGGTACTAACTTGCGCGATACTTTCGCCTTGTACTATCTTAGGCTGCACATCGGTCCAGATACCTTTTTTTGTCAACGCTTCTTCAGCAGCCTTGCCATAGGGGGCAATTTGGGGATTAGCTATCGCGATCTTGTTTACCCTTGGGCTAAGTAATAAGCGTTCCCAGTTTTCAAACCCGATATCCTGAGTACTTACGATCACCAAACTGCCATACGCATATACTACGGGTGCTTTGTTGCTAAAACCCTCGTTGAACAGGGTTTCAGGGAAAGTGATATCAGCCGAAAGGAAAACATCAAAGGGTGCACCGTTTTTGATCTGAGTTGCCAAATTACCAGATGAACCGATGATCGGCTCAACTTCGATCCCTGTTTTTTCTTTAAAATCTTTTGCCAATACTTTGATGACATCCTGCAGGTTAGCAGCCACAGCAACTCTGAGGTTTTGACCATACAATGCTGCTGAAAAAAGTAATAAGCTAAAAACCAGAATAATTCGTTTCATGTTTTTTGTACAATGTCAACATCTAAAATACAAACTCTGAGTCACTATTTGAAAGAAAGATTTAGTTATCACGACGTATTTCATACACTAAGCGAATAAAAGCACTATATTAGCTTTGCAAACCAGTTTTGCCGGATACAATTATAAACCTAAAATTTTTTTATGCGAAAAAACATCCTGCTTGCGCTGTTGATTACTTTGTTGGCTCCCTTTTTTGCGGGGGCTCAGGGTAGCTTTTTTGATGTTAAAGGCAAAGAAGTTATTGGTCCGGATGGTAAGCCATTCATAATGCGCGGCACCAACCTGGGTAATTGGCTGATGCCGGAAGGCTATATGTTTAAATTCACCAAAACCAATTCGCCAAAGATGATCAATGAGGCCATTACCGAACTCTTGGGCCCGGCTGACGCCGCCAGGTTTTGGGATACCTATTTGCATACCTATATTCAGCAGGCGGATATCCATTATCTGAGAAGTATCGGCGTAAACTCTATTCGCATACCTTTCAATTACCGACTTTTTACCAATGAAGATTATCTTGGTGCCAACAATCCTGCTCGCGGGTTTAAACTGCTGGACCGGGTCATCGGCTGGTGTAAGGCCGAACATATTTATGTTATTTTAGACATGCATGCTGCACCCGGCGGACAAACCGGTGATAATATCGACGATGGATTTGGATACCCTTTTCTTTTTAAAAGCGATTACGAACAAGGAAAATGCGTTGCCATCTGGAAGAGAATAGCAGAGCATTACAAAAATGAAACAACCATTATTGGTTACGACTTGCTCAACGAACCCATTGCCACCTATTTTGACGCTAATGAATTGAATCCCTTCCTGGAGCCGCTTTATAAAAAGATCACTTCAGCCATTCGCACGGTTGATAAAAATCACCTGGTGATTTTAGGAGGGGCGCAATGGGATAGTAACTTTAAAGCCTTTGGTGCGCCATTTGATAGCAAATTGATATATCAGTTCCACAAATACTGGACACCTCCAACAAAAGAGGTAATACAGGATTACCTCGATTTCCGTGATAAATACAATGTTCCGATCTATTGTGGCGAAACAGGCGAGAACAAAGATGGCTGGGTTGATACCTTTAAGAACGTATTGGAACAAAACCAGGTAGGCTGGCATTACTGGCCCTATAAAAAAATGGAGAACCTGAGCGGTTTTGTTACGTTTAGCATTCCCGCTAACTACGATATGGTAATCGCTTTTGCTGAAAGTTCGAGAACTAGTTTCGAGGAAATTCGTAAAGCAACGCCTGCTAATCGTGAGGCAGTGAAGAAAGCACTTTTCGACTTTATCAATAACAGCAGGTTCGAAAACTGCCGGGTTAATAAAGGCTATGTTGGGGCGCTTGGCTTTAAAACCAATTAAGTAGCTGATGTTAAAACCAATGGATCAAATAAAAACGTATTTTACCTTGTTGAAACCAAATTATTCAAAAAATATGAAGACTTTTTTTAGCCCGCTAAAAACATTGATTTTGGCGGTACTTATTTTTTCCGCGGGTGTCTTGGCCTCCTGCTCAAAAAGTGGCGGATCGGGCACTACACCAACGCCGGCACCGGTTGATACCGTAGCAAAACCTGTTTACGCGCTGGTATGGTCGGATGAATTCAATGGCACTGCAGTTGATACCAGTAAATGGCATTTTGAAACCGGTGGTGGTGGCTGGGGCAATAACGAAGAAGAATATTACCAACCTCAAAATGCGACCGTTGCTAACGGCAACCTGGTGATAACAGTTAAGAAAGAATCTGTTGGAGGTGAGTCTTATACATCAACTCGCATGACAACCCAAAACCGTGTCACCCAAACTTATGGCCGTATTGAAGCCCGTATAAAGATGCCTGTAGGGCAGGGTATGTGGCCGGCTTTTTGGATGCTGGGCAATAATATCAGCACGGTTTCATGGCCAACTTGTGGCGAAATTGATATCATGGAGCATATTAATACCGATAGCCTGATACACGGCAGTTTGCACTGGAATGGCGGCAATACCAGCCAGGCAACAAATTCAACACCATCTGCTTACCATATTTATGCTGTTGAGTGGGATGCCAAGCAGATCAGGTTTTATGTTGATGATACGATGTATGATGTTGAACCCACAGCTTCGGTACCTGCCTTTCAATTGCCATTCTTCGTTATCCTGAATGTAGCGGCAGGAGGTAACTGGCCCGGTGCAAACATCGATGATAGCAAACTTCCGATATCCATGTACGTGGATTATGTGCGGGTTTATAAGCAGACGAATTAGGCCGGATCCTGATAGCTATCGGGATTCGGACGTCCCGACTGCAAAGAAATTGTCAATCCGACGGTTTTTATTTAGTTTAGAGATTTCAAATCAAATTAAATCCACTATACTGATGAAACTCCGTGCAATACTCGCATTGGCGCTGTGCCTTATTGTTTCCAATGTTTTTTCTCAAACAGCTAAAATTTTTCATGTTAAATCTCCGGATGGCAAAGTTGACTTGACAATATCGGCGGGCAGCACCATTCAATGGTCGGTCAACCACGAGGATACGCAAGTGATACTACCCTCAACAGTATCGCTGCAATTGGGCGATGGGATGGTTTTAGGTAATGATGTTGCTGTAAAAAAGGCTACGCCCTTATCTGTCGATCGGATGATCAGTACACCGCTCTATAAAAAAGACCAGGTAAGAGATAATTTCAACGAATTGACGCTGAGTTTCAAGGGCGATTTTGGATTGATCTTCCGTGCCTATAATGATGGTATCACTTATCGGTTCTTCACTTCAAAGGCATATGAGATCACTATTGAGAATGAAGAAGCCAACTTTAATTTTAAAGATGATGAACAGGCTTTTTTCCCGTTCGTGAACGACTATCGGCATAAAGATAAATTCAATACTTCATTTGAATCTTTATATGATAAAATGCCGATCTCGGCTGTAAAGAAAGATACGCTTGCCTTTCTGCCGGTATTGGTCGACCTGGGCAAAGGTAAAAAAGCTGCTTTGCTGGAAGCCGATCTGCAAGACTATCCAGGTATGTACCTAACACCCGGTGCACAGGGCCATAATTTGCACGGTGCTTATGCGCCCTATCCTACCAAAGAAGAATTGAATAACATCAATTATGTTGTCGACGAGCGTGCCGACTATATAGCTAAAGTTCCGGGCATTCATACATTCCCATGGCGGGTAGTGATCATCAGCACCGAGGATAAGCAGCTGGCCAATAACGATATGATGCGCCGTCTGGCCGAGCCATCGAAGATAAGCGACCTGTCGTGGATAAAACCTGGTAAAGTTGCCTGGGACTGGTGGAACGACTGGAACATTACCCATGTTAATTTCAGGGCGGGTATCAACGTACCTACTTATGAATACTATATCGATTTCGCTGCGGCTAATAAGCTGGAATACATTATTATAGATGAAGGCTGGTCAGACGACCATGATCTGAATAAAACCAAGCTGGATATTCCCACTATTGTTGCTTATGCCAAACAAAAGGGAGTAGGGGTGATCCTGTGGTCAACCTGGTATGCCATAACCCGGGATGCAGACGGACTATTTGCTAAATACGCCTCATTGGGTATCAAAGGTTTTAAGATTGATTTTATTGACCGCGACGATCAGAAAGTGGTCAAATCACTTTATGACCTTGCCGAAATTGCATCAAAATACCATATGTTAGTTGATTATCATGGTATGTACAAGCCCTCAGGCCTGAATACGACCTGGCCAAATGTGATCAATTGCGAAGGGGTTAAAGGCATGGAGAACGAAAAATGGGGTGTTAAGGATCATCCGGGTTATGACGTGAGTGCTCCCTATATTCGTATGCTTTCGGGCCCTATGGACTACACACCGGGTGCTATGCGCAATGCCACCAAAGAAACGATACGGCCCATTAACAATAACCCAATGGCGCAGGGAACACGTAGTCATCAGCTGGCCATGTACACGGTTTTTGAGGCTCCGCTGCAGATGCTGTCTGACAATCCTACCATTTATATGCGTGAACAGGAAAGTACCGATTTCATCGCGGCTGTTCCAACAACTTTTGACGAAACCGTCGCCCTTGATGGCAGTGTCGGCGAATTTATCAGCATTGCCCGTCGAAAGGGAACTACCTGGTTTGCAGGTGCCATGAGTAATTGGACACCCCGAGAAACTACCATTGATCTTTCTTTCCTTGGCGAAGGCACCTATAAAGCTATCATCTTTGAAGATGGTATCAATGCCGATCGGGATGCAACAGACTATGTGCGTAAAGAAATTACTGTTACTTCAAAAGACAAGATCAATGTGCATTTGGCTCCGGGCGGAGGATGGGCGGCACGATTTGTGAAGCAGTAGATTTATACGAATTTTTTAGATGTTATAATAATATCGAACATCGAATGCTGAATATCCAATGATGAAGTAATTTTTTTGTTGAATACTGTAGTATTTTAAATAATATCGAACACCGAATATCAAATGATCAATATCGAAGCGAAATGCTGGCACTTCGATATTCAATATTCAGCATTCGATATTATTTTCAAATATAAGAAGGGGAAACCAAACCCCTAAACACAGCAAAGCCCCTGATGGGCAGGGGTCTTTACTAACCAATTATAAACCTAAATTATGAGAAGGGCTGTAGGAGAAGGGGTCGAACCTTCACGAAGTGCTTATTCTTATTGCTAAGAGTTTCGCGGATCCTTCGCCACCGTGACCGGGAGGTGTGTCTGCCATAAATTTCACCATCCTACAGTATGTAAGTCCTAAGTCGGGAGTCTTTAGTCTGAAGTCTTGATACAAGACCGTAAACTTTCAACTGACGACTTAAAACAAAGCTGTTGGGGAAGGGGTCGAACCTTCAAGGAGTGGTTAGTCAGTCGAAACCGATTTCCCATGCTCTCCGCCACCGGGACAAGGAGGTGTGTCTGCCATAAATTTCACCACCCAACATTGTTTTGTATTTAAAGAACAGGAGCATTCTTTCGATTGCTTATTACAAATCTAATGGGAGTATCAATTTCTTGCAAATATTTCAATAAAATATTTGCATTTTTAATTTTATTTTAATTAAACTTGTATTTGAATACAGAAATTCAAATTTATGTCCCACAGAAAAGCTCAAAATTTAGAAATTGATAATCTCGACATCCAGATTTTGTCGATTTTAATGAAAAATGCCACTACCCCCTATACCGAAATTGCCAAAGAACTGATCGTTTCAGGCGGAACTATCCATGTTCGAATGAAGAAATTGGAGGAAATGGGTGTGATCAAAGGGGCAAGCCTTGAGGTTGATCCGCAGAAACTTGGCTATGATATCACTGCTTTCCTGGGCATTTACCTGGAGAAGGGCTCACAATACCACGAGGCTGTGAAGCAGTTGAAAGCAGTAAAGGAAATCGTAGAGCTCCATTATACAACTGGTAGCTACAGTATTTTCGCCAAAATCGTTTGTCATGATACCAATCACCTTCGGGAAGTACTGAACGAGAACATCCAGAGTGTGAAGGGGATACAACGAACCGAGACTTTTATTTCACTGGAAGAAAGTATCAGGAGGCAGATCACTTTGGAGTAAACTCTACGTTTCAAATTATTCAGGCAATATTTTTTTGGATGGATAGTTTGCATTCAAAAATTCTTTTTTTAAAATCTCTGATGGCTGGTCCTGTTTTATCAGGTTTATTTTGTCTGGTTCATTAGTATTTGGCTAAAGCCCCTTTCTTGCTTTATATAGTCCGTTGGCTGAAGCCAACGGCAATGAATTTTTCATCGCTGTCCCTTTCAAGGGACGGATGCCTGAATATAGGGTTCATTGGTTTTTGGCTAAAGCCCCTATCTTGCCTTATATAGTCCGTTGGATGAAGCCAACGGAAATGAATTTTTCATCGCTGTCCCTTTCAAGGGACGGATGCCTGAATATAGGGTTCAATGGTTTTTGGCTAAAGCCCCTATCTTGCTTCATATCATCCGTTGGCTGCAGCCAACGGCAATGAATTTTTTCATTGCTGTCCTGTTTTCATCGCTGGCCCTTTTAAGGGACGGAGACCTGAAAA
>CAIPDP010000151.1 GCA_903863845.1 uncultured Mucilaginibacter sp.
ACAAAATTATTCGGTCAGAATAATGCAAATCAGAGCCAAATGGCTAAATTCCTGCAAACAATGGCGTCCAGTGCAGCTTATGAATTGGTTTGTTTTGGGTTTTATTGGCTCACCGGATTTTTACTGTACAGTGCTTTATTTGCAGCCGTAGGATCTGCCGTTGACAGTGAAACAGAGACACAGCAGTTTATGTTGCCCATCACGCTTCCCTTGCTGTTCACTTATATTTTATCGGTTAGCTATTTATTTACTGTACCAGATAGTTCGCTGGCAGTATGGCTTTCTATCATTCCGTTAACGGCACCCATAGCCATGATGGTAAGATTACCTTTTCATGTACCGGGTTGGCAACTGGCCCTGTCGATGGTTTTGATGGTGGCAGGGTTTTTGTTTACTACTTTTGTAGCATCCAGGATATACCGCGTTGGTATTTTGATGTATGGCAAAAAAGCCAATTTCAAAGAACTCGCAAAATGGTTCTTTTATAAGGAATAGTCGGATATACCGCTTATTGAACAAGATTCAAGTGATCCTCCAAAACATTTTGGGGGATTATTTATTTTTGAGACATGGATAATCGTTACGCCGTCATGGACCTCGGCACCAATACTTTTCACCTGCTCATTGCTGAAGGTAGCATCACTGATTTCAAAACCCTGTTTCACGAACATATCGGAGTAAAATTAGGAGAAGGCGGTATCAACAAGGGCCTCATTTTACCGGAAGCCTTTGAAAGAGGAATTGCAACTTTAAAAGAATTTTCGCAAAAAATAAATCAACATAAAGTTCAGTATATCAAATGCATAGGGACCTCGGCTTTACGAAATGCTTCAAATGCCGTCGAGTTTGTTGAACGGGTTAAAAACGAGGCCGGACTTGCTATTGAAGTGATAGACGGCAGCCGCGAGGCCAGTTATATTTATGAGGGTATCAAAGCCGCCGATGTATTAACGGAGGCTTATTCGCTCATCATGGATATCGGAGGTGGCAGCATTGAATTTATCATCGGCAACAAACATTCCGTCGTTTGGCGGGAAAGTTTCGAGATCGGTGCCGCCCGGTTGATGGACCGTTTTCACCATAGCGACCCGATCGATCCCGCAGCAATTGAAGCCATCAATGTTTACCTCGAAAATAAACTGGGCAGTTTATTTTCGGCTACCGGAACGTATCCCGTTCAACAATTGATCGGTTCCTCGGGTTCCTTTGAAACATTCGCTGAACTGGCTGAGTTGCGCAGCAACCAGGTCTTTGACCTGAATACCACCAAAAACTATCTTTTTGATCAACACGACCTCCAACTGGTAATAGATGAACTTATTCGTTCAACCCATGCCGGGCGGGAAGCCAATAAGGTGATCATTCCCGTCAGGGTTGATATGATCGTAGTGTCATCTATAGTCACCCGTTATATCATCACAAAATTGGGCATCAGTCAAACGGCGCTTTGTACGTACTCATTGAAAGAGGGTATTTTGGCGGAAATGATGCAAAGATAAATTTGCTTTATCCTCTTCCGATCTTCTGTATCATTTCCGCATCAAACAAAAAATTAAACTGAGCATTTGTATATTGCATCGATAACACTTAAATGAT
>CAIPDP010000152.1 GCA_903863845.1 uncultured Mucilaginibacter sp.
AAACCTACCGGTTATATAATTTTGCGTCCGCTGATCTTTCGGATTAGTGAACATCACCTTGGTATCGTCAAACTCTACCAATTCGCCCAGGTAAAAGAATGCTGTACGGTCGCTTACACGGGCAGCCTGCTGCATATTGTGAGTTACAATGATCAAAGTATAGTTCTGCTTCAGCTCGTGGAACAGGTTTTCGACACTTGAGGTCGAGATCGGGTCCAATGCCGAAGTCGGTTCATCAAACAGGATCACTTCCGGCTGCATCGCTATTGCTCGTGCAATGCACAAACGCTGCTGCTGACCACCTGAAAGGAAAGTTCCTTTTTTATGGAGCGAGTCTTTAACCTCTTTCCAGAGAGCCGCACTCGTCAATGATTTTTCTACAATAACATCCTTATCAGCTTTAGGCACATTGATGCCGTTAAGCAGGTAACCGGCAATAACGTTCTCGTAGATGCTCATATTAGGGAACGGATTCGGGCGCTGAAAAACCATACCGATCTTATAGCGAACATAAATCACATTCATTTTATAAACATCTTCGCCATCCAGCTTCATTACGCCTTCAGCACGTGCATTGGGTATCAATTCGTGCATGCGGTTAATACAACGCAGGAACGTTGTCTTTCCGCAGCCCGATGGCCCCATCATCGCCACAACCTCGTTACGGTTAATTTTAATATTTACATTTTTTATAGCGTGACTTTCGCCATAATAAGCGTTAATATTTTCAGCGCTTACAATTGTACTTTCCATTTTCTTGTGATCACTTTAGTGACAATATTTAGTGTTAGAACAAATACTAATAGGATAAACGAAGCACCCCATGCCAGGTTGTGCCAGTCGTCATACGGGCTGGTCGCATACGTAAAAATTACGTGTGGTAAACTTTCCATCGGACCAAATATGTTGGTACTCAGATAGCTATTACCAAATGCTGTAAAGATCAAAGGTGCAGTTTCACCAATGATACGTGCTATGGAAAGCATAATACCAGATAATATCCCCGCAAAACCGCATGGGACAATTACTTTTAAGATCACCCTATGATAAGGTACACCTAATGATAAGGCAGCTTCCTTCAATGAATCGGGAAGCATTTTTAGCGTTTGCTCGGTCGAACGAATAACGATGGGCAACATCATGATCGCTAAGGCAACGCTACCCGAAACGGCCGAAAAGCCAATAGGCTTAACGATCCAGAAGTAGATTACGATACCAACCACGATAGAGGGTACGCCCTGAAGAATATCAACACACAAACCTGAATAGTAGGCCAAACGTGTCTTAGGGTTTTCGCTCAGGTAAATACCACCGGCAATACCAACAGGAACCGCGAGTATAGCGGACATCAATACCATCAGGAAGCTACCTAGCAGGGCATTTGCTATACCACCACCTTTTTCTCCAACCGGAGCGGGCACGTGGGTTAAGAAATGCCAGTTTACCTGGGTTACTCCCTGTCTGATTATATAAATAAGTATAATAACGAGGGGTATTGTAATCATGAACGCTAGAATAAAAATAAGCGCTTTATACAGGAGGCTTTCGGCATTCCTGAACATCAACCTTTTATCGTCGTTCTTGATTGTTTTTTTTGCAGTATTATAAGACCATATCATGCTAACTGTCCAAACGAAGATCAATCCCTGTTTGAACAATACCGGCGAATCAGTAAATTTCCCGCTCAGCCCTATAACTGCTCCGGAAACAGTCATGATGATACCACCTCTGACCGATGAATAAAAAAGCCCGAGCGGACCAAAAACAAGCGAGAGGAAAAAGGCCAAAACCATATTCTTCTCCTTACCCGATATGGTGAACCTTTGTATCCCTTGCGACAAAGCAACAGATTGGTTTTGCTGATTTGAAAAATCCATAACGTTAATTAATTAGTAAATCTGGTAATGATACGTTTGCCGATAAGGTTGATCACAACGGTTACGCAAAAGAGTACCAAACCTAATTCAATCAATGCTGATAGGTATTGGGTATGATCTGCCTCGGTAAACTCGTTCGCTATAACGCTGGCCATGGTATTACCAGGACCAAAGATCATGTCTTTAAAAGTACTGGCTAGTGCGCTCGTATTACCAATAACCATAGTAACGGCCATGGTTTCGCCTAAAGCGCGACCAAGCGACAAAAGCACCCCGGCAAAAAGCCCTGAACGGGTATAGGGAGTTATCACTTTTTGAATCACTTCAAAACGGGTAGCACCCAAAGCGTAAGCACCTTCTTTTAAAGGGGATGGTGTCATTCTGATCAGTGTGATACCAAGGGATGCACCGTAGGGTATGATCATTACTGCCAGGATCAACGAGGATGTAAATACACCGATACCATAAGGAGCAATGTGCCATTTTAGCTCAAGGCTACGGATAATAGGCACCAGAACAAACAGCGCCCAAAAGCCATAAATAACTGATGGTACAGCAGCAATAAGTTCAACCGTGTTTTTTAATAGATCTGATAGCCATCCTTTAGGATTGTATTCACCCAAATAAATGGCGATAGCATAAGAAAAAGGGATAGAAATAAATAATGCTATAAAGGAAGTCAGCAATGTACCTATTAAAAAAGGATAGGCTCCATAAACGTTACTTACCGGATCCCAAACTTTACCCCATAGATAGCCAATACCCAATGATTTGATCGTGGGCCATGATTGAACAATAAGCGTGATAAATACACCAACTACGATCAGTACCAAAATGGCACTCATTATTTTCAAAACCCGTCTAAAAATGTTCTCCCATTTTAGCTGGGCATTGGAAAGGGCAAGTCTTTTGTTTTCCACTACAGTTTTGTTTTGTTATTATTCAGTTAACGTAGCAAAAGCAGAAACCTAAAAGTACGGAGTTTTTTATACTTCATACTTTTAGTTTTCCGCTTTAATTTATGTTACGAACTTTCGTTACAGAATTTCTTTGCCGTCGAAGGTTGCTGATTTTAAAATTTTCTCAGCAACTTTTACAGCAGATTTTGACAATGGCGCATAGTTTAATGGAGCGCATTGAGCCTGTCCCTGGTGGATGTTATACCAAAGTAATTTCAACAGTTCAGTAGCACGTGCTTTTGAACGGCCATTGTAATTTTGTTCTTTGTAGATCAAAGCCCAGGTAAAGCTGGCGATAGGGTAACCTTTAGGATTGTCTGTATCAGTAATAGAAACTTTCGAATCATCTGGTATTACCACGTTGCTGGCCAAAGTAGTTGCTTCAAGAGTTGGAGCGATAAATTTACCGCTTTTGTTTTGGATGCTGGCGAAAGCAAGAGCGTTTTGTTTAGCGTAAGCTAACTCAACATAGGTGATACCACCTGGAGTTTGTTTTACCAAACCGGCAACACCTTCGCTACCTTTACCACCTAAACCTGCAGGCCAGTTAACTGCGCTTGCTTTTCCTACACGTTTAGCCCACTCAGGGTTAACTTTAGTCAGGTAATCAGTGAAAATAAATGAAGTTCCGCTACCGTCTGAACGATGTACAACTACGATAGGAAGATCGGGCAGGTTAACGTTTTTGTTAGTTGCTTTAATCTCAGCGCTATTCCAGTTGGTGATCTTGCCAAGGAAGATATCAGCCAAATCTTTACCAGTTAGATTCAATGGAGCAGAGATGCCCGGAACATTATAAATAACAACCACAGCACCTGAAGTCATCGGAATGTGTAATACCGGTGCCGACAATTTAGCAGTCTGATCAGCGTTTAACGGAGCATCCGAATCGCCAAAGTCAACAGTCTTGTTGGTTAACTGTAATATACCACCGCCTGAACCAATAGACTGGTAGTTAACTTTAGAAGCAGCATAACCCGAAAAGATCTTAGAGAACAAAGGGTTAACGAATGTACTTCCAGCGCCTAACAAGGTGTTGTCCTGCGCTTTTGCTGAAAAGGCTAAAGAAGATGCTGCAAGAGCAACGACAGCCAGAGTAAAATTTCTGATAATTTTCATGATTTGTGGTTTTACCTAAAGTTTTATTATTTACCGAAAGTATAGAAGAATGTTAATCTGTAAACCAGGGTATGGTCAGGGGCCACATAACCTGTAGTTGTTGCACTTCTGTTGTCTTTGTAATCAACTAACCAAAGGTTTGGCATAAAATGCACGTTCTTGATCGGGTTGTAATCCAAACCTGCTGTCCAGAAAGTTTCTTTAACTGTTGGGTTATAAGAACCATAATTGGTGTTAGCAGTGTATGAGTCAGCAGCATTAAAGTCAGTGTTAGGGTTATAACCGTCATAGCGGCCAAAGAAATTCCAGTTACCGGCAATTTTACCTCTAACCCATAGAGAGATACCCTGTGCAGTTGCATCTTCCGGAGTTTTAGTTCCAGTATTGGTTACACCGCTGGCAAATTTCTGAGTGTAAGCTTCGATACCAAACGAAATCGGTTTAGTAGTGTAAGAAGCAAATATTTTGAACATGTTATGCTCCTGACCAGGTATTACAGCAGTTGCTGGGGCAGTTTTAGCATAATCGGCATAGATATCTATGTACAATTTCTGATTGAGGAATTTAGCCCAAACGTCTCCGTAAAATATTTTGTAGAAACCAGTATTGGCGTTCGCAGCAGAAAGCAAGCTTGCTGTGCTGTTGTTACCGATCATGAATACATAACCAAAATTCTTGGTAGCCGGGTCAAAAGTTCCTTGCAAGGCTACACCAACGTCATAAGAGTTGTTTTTGTGGAAATCGGTTAAAGTTTTTTCGATCGAACGATAAGACCAGGTTGCTTCTGACAAGCTGGTAGGACCGTTCGTACCTGGCTCATTCAATGCGAAGCCCGGAGTGCTCATTTCACCAACTACCAGGTCAGTTCCTGTCCAAAGATCTCTAACACGTAAATTAAAATTTTTGATCCAGAATGCCATTTTTCCATCAACAAGGTTATCACCATTTTGAATAGATGTAGAACCGTTTACACCAGTATTGGCATTAGGCTCAGAAGCAAGTAACACTTCTGCTTTGAATTTCTTGGTAATATCATAATCATAACCTAAATACAAACGACGGAATTGAAAAGCGTTTCTGTAAGTAGGTACGCCATTGTACATCGTTTCACCGCCGCGGTTAGTTGCATCAGCGTGTGCGTCATAATAAAAATCACCGAATGTGTAACCCCATAATCTTCTTTGTGGTTTCCAGCTGGTGTCTTCTGCTGGTTTTGCAGCTACTTTAGTGTCAGTAGTAGTACCCGACTCTTTTTTGGTATCAGTCAACTTAGTATCAACAGCTGCAAGGGTAGTGCCTTGTGCCTTTGATTGATAACCCGCTATTGTCAGACTGAGTAACAGCGCGGTACCGGCCAATTTTGTAAAGATTGATTTCATGTTTAATGAGGTTAAATTAAATTTCGCCTCAAAGGTGCTGACCGCATATTACCTAAATGTTAAGCTAGAATTAACATTTAGTAACATAGCAGGCCTGAATAGCCTTAAAAAGAGGCCAAATACGCTATAATTAAATCCGCTAATTAATAGTTAAAAACAGTTATTTATCTATTATTCAATTACTTATAGTTATTCTTCCCTCTGTAGCAATAATTACAATTAGTTAATAGCAGGCTAATACCGATTAATACTATCTTAATATTACGACATTAATTTAGCATTGAATATCAAGGTTATGGCTTCTATTTTTTTAAATTTCTTCTCTCATCGAAAACTTTTTTATGGTTTATTCAACCAGGCAGGTAAAAATATTAGTGTAATGTCAGACCTTTTGGCGGAGGTAGTGGCGACCGGCTCGGCAGCAGAACGCGAAGCATTGTATAAACAGATCAATACACTGGAAGAAACCGGCGACGATATCACCCACAAATTATACCTGGGGCTTGACAGGGTATATTTTACGCCCCTTAACCGAAAGGATATTTACGCATTGGCTTCGGCCATAGATGATGTTGCCGATTATGTGCATGAAGCCGCAGGGCGCATGCAATTATATCATATTGAAACTTTTATCCCCGCGATACGTGAAATTGCCGATTACGTTAAACGGTCATGCAGCGAATTGCAGAAATTGATATTTTCCCTGGCTAAAATGGAGGATTCGGAGGCTATGCTGGCTTCCTGTCGCCTGATCAAACAATACGAAAATCAAAGCGACCAGGTATATTACCATGCATTAGCCGACTTGTTTGCACATGAGACCGACCCGATCCGTTTGATCAAACATCGCGACATCCTTTTTTCACTGGAGACTTCGGCCAACAAATGCAAGGCGGTTACTGATGCCATCGAGATCATCGTGATCAATAGCTTATAGACTTATTACTGCTAGCGATCCTGCCTACGGTTTTTTAACCACAGAGAACTCAGAGGAGATAAAGAGGACGCAGCGGGTATGTATTGAGTAAAGGTTTTTAGTATTTTACTGTGTACTTTTTAAATATAAAGTGCAACAGCCAGATGGGGCCTATCAGCAGGAATTTCAGGTCTGTAAGAAAGGATGGCTTTTTGCCTTCGATATGATGACCTATGAATTGCCCGATCCACGACAGCACAAAAATAACTACGCTTATTAACCAAAGTGCCGGTCCACCCGACTGCTGCCAGCCTGCCAGTTGAACGATGATATAGGAAAACAGCATGAATACCAGGATCATTGCATAAGATAATACCGGCGACAGTTTATAGTAATAATAGATACTGAAGGCGATCGCAAATGATGCCCAGTTGAAATAACCATTGTACGAGCCCAAGAACCTAATATAGGGAAAGGGAATGGCCCAGAGCAGTCCGAATAAACTGAATACGATCAGCGGAACGCATATCCAATGGATCAGTTTATTGGTAGGATTTTGATGACTTTCGGCATACTGATCAAAATAACGATCAACCGGGCGCTGCTGCACTTTAGTTGCTGCCGGCTTTGCGTTTGCCTTTTTAAGTTTTTGATTTGCCAATTGATCTGCCAAAAAAAGAGCCTCTCTCACGAAGAGAGGGGCTGAGTAACTGTAATTATTTCGCAAATGCCACCGAACGGGTTTCCCTAATCACCGTAACTTTGATCTGGCCAGGGTAGGTCATTTCGGTTTGTATACGGTTGGATATATCAGCTGCCAGAGCTTCTGATTGCGCATCCGTTATCTTTTCACTTTCTACCACAACGCGCAGTTCGCGGCCGGCTTGTATAGCAAATGTTTTTTCAACGCCGGGGTAGGATAATGCCAGCTCTTCCAGTTCTTTCAATCGTTTGATATAGCTTTCTACCACTTCGCGACGTGCACCCGGGCGTGCACCGGAAATAGCGTCACAAGCCTGTATGATCGGCGACAGCATAGATGTCATCTCGATCTCGTCGTGGTGAGCACCTATCGCATTACAAACTTCGGGGTGTTCTTTATACTTTTCAGCCAGTTGCATACCCAGGATAGCGTGTGGTAATTCAGGATTGTCATCAGGCACCTTACCAATATCGTGCAGTAAGCCGGCCCTCTTGGCCAGTTTTACATTCAAACCCAGTTCGGCTGCCATGGTAGCGCAGAAATTGGCTACCTCACGTGAGTGCTGCAGCAGGTTTTGACCATAAGATGAGCGGTAACGCATACGGCCTACCATACGAATCAGTTCCGGATGCAAACCATGGATACCCAAGTCGATCACCGTACGTTCGCCGATCTCGACAATTTCTTCTTCTATCTGCTTTTTGGTTTTAGCTACCACTTCTTCGATACGAGCCGGGTGGATACGACCGTCTGTTACCAGGCGGTGCATGGCCAAACGGGCGATCTCGCGGCGTACGGGGTCAAAACCGGAAAGAATGATCGCTTCCGGCGTATCATCTACAATGATCTCGATACCGGTAGCTGCTTCAAGGGCGCGAATATTTCTACCTTCGCGACCGATGATACGACCTTTGATCTCGTCATTTTCGATATTGAAAATAGATACCGTGTTTTCAATGGCACTCTCGGTAGCAGTACGCTGAATGGTTTGTATAACGATCTTTTTCGCTTCCTTGGTAGCCGTTAATTTGGCTTCGTCGACAATGTCTTTGATCTGCATCATGGCCTTGGTACGGGCCTCTTCACGAAGGTTGTCTACCAGTTGATTTTTCGCATCTTCTGCTGATAGGCCGGCAATAGTTTCCAATTGCTGTACATGCTGCTGTTTCAGCACTTCAACTTCTTCCTGCTTTTTGATAGCCAGATCAGTTTGCCTTTCCAGGTTACGTTTGGTATTGTCCAGTTCGCTTTCTTTGCGATTCAGGTTTTCGAGGCGTTGGTTGAGCGATTGCTCTTTCTGTTTGATGCCATTTTCGCGCTGGTTGATGTTGTTATTCTTCGCGTTGATTTCCTGCTCATGCTCAGCCTTCATTTGTAAAAATTTCTCTTTGGCTTCCAGCAATTTGTTTTTTCTCAGGATCTCGGCATCATTTTCAGCATCTTTTAAAATCTTTTTTACTTTGTTCTGGGCAGCTGCTTCCTGGTCTTTGAAGAGTTTGCGCAGCAGGAACCTCCCCACTACTACGCCCGAAGGCACGCCTACAAGGAGGCCGATGATAACATATAATAATCCGTTCATTCTTTAAGTTTATAAAATAAAAAAACCGCAACTAATTTCTAAGTGTCATGTATTGAAAAACCTCATTTCATTAACGGGATCAGGTTATTGCCTATTCATTTAAAAGAGGCTTTATTCCTTTTGATCCGCTCATATTGAAGCGTTAAGTTTTTAATAGTGAACCTAAAATTTAACTGCGGTTAAATCTTAATTTGCCCGGTATAATATAAGAACGTTATTACTTAGAGAAAAATTCAGAAAGCATCTGATCCAATTGGTAAACACGATCAGCGACATCGGTGTCCTCGACTGCCACTTTTTGTTCGGCTTTTAATGATGAGGTTGCATAATGCAACACCGCCATCGAAAGCAAATCCTGTTTGTCCCTAACCGCATAATTTTCCTGGTATTCTTTTATGCGATCATTGATCAGCTTTGCCGCTCTGCGTATTATTTCTTCCTCCTCCATGTTCACCTTTAGCGGGTAAACTCTGTCAGCAATATTTATTTTTATTGAGATTTCTCCCATTTTGGCTATTCACTAATGTATTACTGTTTCAGCAATACAATGCACTTATCAATTTCCTGCACAAATTCGTCAATTTTTTGCTTTATGTCAAGAGTTTTTTCATTGGTCTCAGAAAATGACTTTGCCATCTTCAAAACATTCATCTTTTGTTCCAATTCTCTTGTCTTTTCTTTACCCGCGTTTACGGCTTTTAACAGCGTCTCGTTCTCCACTTTTAGCAGGTCGTTTTCCTCCTGTAAAACCCGGCATAACGCTATCAGGCGATGGGTCTTCTCGACGACGTAATGTAACTGTTCTGCTGTGGATGGCATTCTATTTTCAATTAGTGAATGAGTGAGTTAGTGAATGAGTTAATAGTTTTTGATTTTTTTCTATGAATAAATAAATCAGCACCGGTCCACTCACTCGCTCACTCATTCACTCATTCACTCATTCACTAATTCACTAATTCACTAATTCACTAATTCACTAATTAAACTACTTCCTCACCTCTGCTCCTGCTTCTTTGCCGAAATTATAAATTAATTTTTGCATTATGCTCTCTATCGCCTTGTCGGTCAAAGTTTTTTCTTCATCCTGTAAAGTAAAACTTAAAGTATACGATTTTTTTCCGGCCGGAAGTTTGTCGCCCTGGTAAACATCAAACACGTTGATCGCTTTTAATAACTTGCGATCGGTTTTTTGAGCGATCTGTTTCAGCTGACCAAAAGTAACCGCCTGGTCAACCAGCATCGACAGGTCGCGGCGAACGGAAGGGAACTTCGAAACCTCCTGGTAAATGATCTTGCTCTTTCTAACAGCACTTAAGATCAAATCAAAATTAAAATCGGCATAGAACACAGCTTTGTCAACATCCGCTTTCTTCAGAGCAGCGGCAGCAACCTGACCGAATTTAACCAGCACCTTATTACCCCGTGTGTATTGCAAGCCATAAGCTAATTCGGCACTATCGGCATCAGATAACGTCAGATCTTTAAAATTCAGTTTCTCCACCAGACCGTCAACAAAAGCTTTCAGGTTGTAAAAATTAACATCTTGCTGCTTGTAATTCCATTGCTCGGCATCCGAAGCTCCGCTCAGGAACAATGAGAAGCGTTGGTACTCGTTGTATTTACCCTCTTTATACTCATAAACCTTGCCGAACTCATAAAATTTGATATCGGCATTTTTACGGTTTTGGTTATAGGCGATGGCTTCAAGGCCCGAGAACAACAAAGTCTGGCGCATAATATCCAGATCGGTACTCAGCGGGTTCAGAATTTTAACCGCTTCATCCAGATTATCTGAGTAAGCTGATTTGGTCAGCGAGTTTGACAATATCTCGTTAAAACCATTTGCACTCAGCAGATCGGAAATTGAATTTTGTACATCGTCTTTTTCAGGCCGGATGGAGTTATTCAATGAAGCCCTGATCTGGGTCGGTATCTCGATATTATTATAACCGTAAATGCGTAGTATCTCTTCGATCACATCCACCTCACGGGTCACATCCACCCGATAAGGCGGCACCTGAAGAGATAGACCTTCGGCAGTTTCATTGACGATCTTGATATCCAGTGCACTGATTATCGCCCTGATCTCGTCCTGCCCGATTGCCTTGCCGATGAGCCGGTCGATATTACGGTAGCTTACTTCCACTTCGAAAGGCGCAACCGGGTTGGGATACAGGTCGGTTATTTCAGAGGATATCGTACCGCCCGCCACTTCTTTAATGAGCATTGCCGCATATTTCAATGCATACACCACCAGGTCGGGGTCGGTACCGCGCTCAAATCGGAAGGAGGCATCGGTTTTAAGTCCGTGACGCTTGGAGGTCTTACGTACCCACACCGGGTTGAAATAGGCACTCTCAAGAAATATGTTTTTGGTTGATGCTTTTACACCCGAGCCAATACCACCGAATACACCTGCGATACACATTGGCTTTTCGGCATCGGCGATCATTAGATCATCGGCTGAAAGTTTGCGTTCAACTTCATCCAGAGTTTTAAATTGCGTTCCGTCAGGAAAAGTTTTTACCAACACCTTACCCCCTTTGATCTCGTCAGCATCAAAAGCATGCAGAGGCTGCCCAAGCCCGTGCAGCACATAATTGGTTACATCTACAATATTATTGATCGAACGCAAACCGATCACTGCCAGTTTTTCCTTTAACCATTTAGGCGACTCTTTAACCTCGATACCTGCTATCACCACACCTGCATAGCGCGGAGCCGCAATTGCGTTTTCAACCACAACTTCAATTTGGTAATTATGGTCATCAACCTTAAAAGCCGAAACATCAGGTTTGTTGATCTTTGTTTTCAGGAAGGCGGCGACATCCCTTGCGGTACCCATATGCGAGGCAGCATCTGCCCGGTTAGGTGTTAAGCCGATCTCGAAAAGGTAGTCATCATCCAGATTAAAATATTGCTTTGCCGGAATTCCTACCGGCGCATCAGCATCCAGTATCAGGATACCATCGTGCGAATGTCCCAAACCGATCTCGTCCTCAGCACAGATCATGCCTTCCGACTCCTCGCCGCGGATCTTTGATTTATTGATCTTGAACGGTTCGCCGCTGGTGGGATGCACGGTTGTACCAACGGTAGCCACCACGACTTTTTGCCCTGCTGCCACATTAGGCGCACCGCATACAATTTGCAGGTCGGTACCGCTGCCTACGTCGACCTTGGTTACGCTGAGCCTGTCGGCGTTGGGATGCTGAGAACGATCTTTCACATAACCGATCACCAAACCCTCCAAACCACCGGGAACAGCCTGCACCTTTTCGAGGCTTTCTACCTCGAGACCAATGCCAGTTAATATCTGCGAGATTTGCTCGGGACTTTTGTCGGTATCGATAAATTGTTTTAACCAGTTATAGGAGATCTTCATTTCAGCAAAAATAATGAAGGGCAAAGATAAGATTTAGTCCGGAAGTCGGGAAGACCGGAAGTTCCAAAGATATAAGCGCTTTTATACTGGCTATTTATGTTTCCAAAGCCTTTCACAACAAGCCTTCATCTGCAAAACTCAAATAACTACTATCGGTAATGATGAGGTGATCCAGTATCTGAATTTCGAGCAGGCGACCGGCGGAAGCCAGTTTTTTGGTGAGATCGATATCCTGCTGACTGGGCTTTAAATTGCCTGAGGGGTGGTTATGTACTAAAATTATACCCGTGGCACGTTGCGCCAGGGCAATGCCAAAGATCATTTTAGGATCGGCCACCGTAAATGTCATGCCGCCTTTGCTGATCAATTGATGATTCAATACCTTACTCGATTGCCCCAGCAAAATGATCCAAAACTCCTCGTGCCCCAGATCAACGAGGTGGCGGCGCATCAGACTCCAGGCGTCTTTACTGCTGCGGATGTTTTCGGCGGCCTGTTCTTCGCTCTCGTTGCGCCGGCGGCCAATCTCGAGCGCGGCAATGATCGATATCGCTTTGGCTTCGCCGATACCCCTGAATTCGGACAGCTCAGCGATCGAAGCCTTCGCTAGTTTATTCAAGTTATTACTGTAATGGTGCAGGATGCGCTTGCTTAGTTCCACTGCCGACTCATCGCGACTACCGGAACCGATCAGGATAGCGATCAATTCAGCATCCGACAGGGCCCTCCTGCCCTGCCCGCTGAGCTTTTCCCGTGGCCGGTCGGCCTCGGCCCAGGCTTTGATACTTATTTTGGTTTCGTACGACAAGACACGATTTTTAGATGAGTGAGGATAAGGATTTTAAAAAGGTCAAAAAACTACAAAAGCTGGTTGGCCGGTGAAATCGGGGCAAACAAAAAAAGGGGACGTACCGGTGTACATCCCCTTTTTTAATATCTGGTCGAACTAAATTACTTCAGTTTGTTAACGAATTTGGTCAGCTTTGACTTGTTGTTCGAAGCTTTGTTTTTGTGGATCACGTTTTTCTTAGCCAAACGGTCGAGCATCGAAATAACCTTGGTTAACAAAGGAGCTGCTTCAGCTTTTGAAGTAGTATCTCTTAACTTTTTGATTGCGTTACGGGTGGTTTTAGCCTGGTAACGGTTACGCAGACGCTTCGCAGCATTTGCCCTGATCCTTTTTATCGATGATTTATGATTTGCCATTGTAGCTAATTCTTCTTTTTATTTTTCGGACTGCAAATATAGGGTGAATTTTTTTTATTGTCAATTGTTTTTGATTTTTTGTTGGAAGGATTTAAAAGTTGTACTGGTTGTATTAGTTGTAGTGGTTGTATTGGTTTTAATAATATTTGCTTTTCTACTGGTTTTGGTAGTTGTTGGGGTTGGATCAATAGTTTAATTATGCTGGTACAAGCAATTAAACTAATACGTAATGAATAGTTTCGAAGACCTGGAAACCTGGAAGAAATGCCGGCAATTGAGGCAGGACATATCAAAATTAATCAAGCGATTTCCTATTGAAGAAAAATGGCGGCTGACAGACCAATTGATCAGAAGTTCGAGATCAGTAACAGCAAACATTGCTGAAGGTCATGGTAGATTTCATTATCAGGACAATCTCAAATTTTGTCGCAATGCAAGAGGTTCGCTCAATGAAACCCTGGACCATCTGATCTGCGCCAACGACGAAGAAATAATTTCGACAAACGAATTCAACGATCTGAGGCAAAAATACAACGAATGCCATCGGCTACTAAATGGTTATATAACCTTTCTAACAAACAAAGGATCGAAGCCGGGTATTTAGGTATCAGTTGCTGGTTAATCTGTGATTAGTTACCTGCTCCCAATAACCAACCATCCCGATAACTATCGGGACAACCAATAAAACCACTAAAAACTAATACAACTAATACAACCAATACAACTAATAGAACCACTAAAACTAATACAACCATCCCGATAGCTATCGGGACAACTAATTCAACAATGAAACCCCCTTTCATATTCTCAGCGGCAGCCATCACCCTAACAACCCTCAGTTCCTGGGGCTTCTACGCCCACAAACGCATCAACCGTACAGCTGTTTTTACGCTACCTAAAGCAATGGCGGGTTTTTATTGGGCCAATATCGATTTCATTACCGCCCATGCCGTAGACCCTGATAAAAAGCGGTATGTGGATTCACTGGAAGCCCCGAGGCATTTTCTGGATGCCGATAGGTATGGGAAGCGACCATTCATAAAATTGCCGGTTAGATGGAAGGATGCAATTAAAAAATATTCTGAAGATACCATTAAAAAATATGGCACCCTGCCCTGGGAGATCAAGGCGCAGTACTACTGGCTGGTGAATGCTTTTAAGAAACATGATACCATTGCCATTTTAAAAACATCGGCCAACCTGGGGCATTATATCGCCGATGCCCATGTGCCCTTGCACCTGACACGAAATTACGACGGGCAGCTCAGCGGGCAAACCGGCATCCATGCACTGTGGGAAAGCCGCTTGCCCGAATTGTTCAGCAATAAATACAATTACTTTGTTGGCAACGCTAATTATATCGAGAACCCTTTGAACGAGGCATTCAAAATATGCCGTGCATCTTTTAAGTGCATCGATTCGGTTTTGTTGTTTGAAAAACTAATCAGCAAAAAATATCCGGCGGATAAAAAATATGAACTGGTAAAGCGTAACGGAAAGATAACAAAAGACTATTCAGAAGGCTATTCAAAAGCTTACCAGGCAAGTTTGAAAGGAATGGTGGAAAGAAGGATGCGATCATCCATCCTGGAGACTGGTAGCTTCTGGTACTCGGCCTGGGTGGATGCCGGGCAGCCTGATCTGAACAAATTGATCACAAAGCATTTGCCCTCAGGTGAAGGGAAAAAAATACAACGTGAGGCCTATTTGTATAAAGCGGGGAAAGTGTTAGCTTTATCACACTGATCATGTTCCGCAAAAAAGCCGCTTCCCTCACCGACAAAAAAAACACCATCCGCTGGCGCAGTCACGAGCCAACACGCCTGGAAACGTTTAGTGATGCCGTATTTGCTTTTGCGGTTACGCTGATCATTGTTTCGCTTGAAGTACCAAAAACATTTGATGAGCTATTCGAGACCATGAAGGGTTTTGTGGCTTTTGGTGCCTGCTTTGCTATTTTGTTCCTGATCTGGAACAGTCAGAATATATTTTTCCGGCGCTTCGGGCTGACAGATCCCTGGACCACCGCCCTAAACGGTGCCTTACTTTTTGTGGTGCTTACCTATACCTATCCCTTAAAATTCCTGTTTACTCTCGTATTTTCAGGCAATACTTTTTCTGATCATGGCCGTTATATGCCGATGATCAGCGATGCACAGGTGCCCACGCTGATGTACGTATACGATACCGGATACCTGGTTATTTACTTGCTATTTTACCTGATGTACCGCCACGCCCGCAACCAGGCCGAACGATTGGAACTTACCGCTTACGAACTTTTTGAAACGAAAACCCAGATGTATATCAACCTGATCAATGTATTTATTGGTTTACTGGGAATAGCAGTAACCTATTTTTTACCTTTCGATATGAAAGGTGCTTCAGGTTATACCTATATGGTGATACCAATAGTTTACTTTGTTTTCTTCAGGTTACGCGACCGGAAATCAAAGAAGCAGTTCAAAGTTGTTAATTAGCCGCCTTTTTTGAAACACGATTATTGATCCAGGCGATAACCGGTGGCAACAGCGATACGGCAATAATTGCCAATGCGATCAGCGAGAAATGGTTTTTGAAAAAGGGTACATTCCCCAGCCAAAAACCTGAAAAAAGAAAGATTAGTATCCAGGAGGCACCACCGATTAAATTATAGGCGCTATACCTAAGGAACGGCATACGCCCTACCCCGGCTACAAATGGAGCAATGGTTCGGATGATGGGCATAAAACGACTCAGGATAACTGATTTGCCGCCATGCTTATCAAAAAAAGCCTTGGTTTGTAAATAATAATCGAGTTTCAGTATCTTATTTTCAGCCTTGAAAACTTTAGGGCCGAGGTAATTACCGGCCAGGTAATTTACGGTATTGCCGGTGAACGCTGCAATAACCAAAATCAACGCCAGCAGGAAAATATTTAAGCCGGTATTGCCGGCAGCAATCAACGCACCCGCAGCAAACAGCAGGGAATCGCCGGGTAAAAATGGCGTTACCACAAATCCTGTTTCAGCGAAAATGATCACAAACAAAATAAGGTAGGTCAATGCATGGTATTGGGCAATGATAGCCTCGAGGTGCTTATCAATATGCAGGATAAAGTCGAACAGGCTTTTGATGAATTCCAATTTTTTAAACTTTTGGCAAAAATATAAATAAAAGGCAGATTACTTATTAGTTATTGCGCCCATGGCAAAAGCAAGGCTATCGGTATGACCAACAAGGCCATAGCTATACAAGGTGTACAAATGCCCGTCCTGTACGGTAACATTGGGTAGCGTACCTATAACACCGGTACTGGTACCTGTTTGAAAAACCTGAAAATTATAGGTCCCTGCGGGCATTTCGATATATTTTGACACTTTTTGGTAAGTTAAATTAGTAAAACCGGGGTCAAGGTAGCCGTTGGCAACAATATCAAAACCCGGCGACTGCGGTGATGCATTCAGAAAACGCACCTTGGCCCGGCCAAGAGAGGGCGGGGCTGAAGTATCTGTTAAAAATACATCGCTGATCGTATTGTTGGATTTCAAGCCTGTCATAAACAGGGTGTATTTGCAATTGGGCACTAATTTATCATCGCGTACCAGGATATTTCCCTGTATGGCACCCGTACTGGTCAGTTGGTTTGGTGAGGATCTGATCTGAAAGGGTGTATCAATTGAAGTGAGGTTGAAATAACCCGAGGGCACTGCATAAAAAAAGTTGTAGTTATTATAGATGTTGTAATCGATATAAAGACTCACCGGACCAAGCGATGGACTCACGTTGATCACCTCGTATTGAATATTGAATGAAGCAGCATTTTTTGTACCCGATTTACCACAGGACGAAATAAACGGCGCTACCAATATGCCAGCTAACAGGATGACCATTACAGCTTTTATTCCGCCATTGCTTTTTTTAATCATCTTTCTCAATTATAATTGATCATAACAGCCAGACCCAGGGCCGAACTACCTGTACCGTTCAATTTGCCTGTCGTATAAATGGTATAGGATTTACCCTGGAGCAGCGCAACCGTCCCGCTAACAACCGCGGTTGACGAACCTGCCGGATAAAGCGCCACGTGCGCTACGCTACTGGTATCAGCCAAACGAAACCCACTGGCTGTGCCAAAACCCTGGCCAGCGAAGGTTGATGCGCTCCCTGCCACAAGGTCGAAACTGGTAGCACCAGGCGAAGCATTTACGAACCGTACCTTGCAGGTACCCTTTATGGTATCCGCTTTCAGCGAGTCTATTGTTTTAAAAGCAAGGCTGGCCGATTCACCGGCAATAAACAGCGAATAATAATGCGCGGTATCCAGGTTCAAAGGCAAGCTAAATAGCTGTTGAACATTGACTCCCGCAGTATTAAATACTTTTTTTACCTGATAATTCTGTGCAAAGGCCAAAACACCAACATAACCCGAAGCCGCCTGAGGATACAGGTTGGAATTATTGTTTAGCCGAGTGCCGTTCATATAATAATTGACACTATCGCCAGAAGCGTTCACAAAATTCAGATAGGTTGTATGTACTGGCAGCGGGGCATCACTACTTTTTTTGCAGGCTGATAAGCCCGTTAAGAGCGCAAGAAAAAGAATTATAGATAGCCTGGTATTCATCTTAATAATTGCTATAATAACTGTAATGCACCCACATTTGTTATTACAGTGAACAAAAAAGTCCGGATTTTACGCCGGACTCTGGATTTGGATTTATAATTTAAGTTTAACAAAGCCGCCCATAGGCAGCCGTGTTAAGCATAACTATTCAGCATCACGGGCATCACCAGCATCAGCACATCTTCATTTACGTCGCCGCCCTGTGGCAACAGCAATCCGGCACGGTTAGGTGTCGACATTTCAAGCAGTACTTCTTCACTGCCCAGGTTTTTAAGCATTTCGATCAAAAAACGGGCATTGAAACCGATCTCGATATCATCACCATCATATTGGCAGCTTAAGCGTTCGTGCGCCTCATTGGCAAAATCAATATCTTCTGATGATATATTCAATTCGCTGCCGCTGATCTTCAACCTCACCTGGTGGGTAGTTTTATTGGCGTAAATAGCCACACGGCTCAATGAACCTAAAAAAGCCTGGCGATCGATCACCAATTTATTAGGGTTATTTTGCGGGATCACCGCTTCGTAATCCGGGTAACGCTCGTCTATTAAACGGCATACCAGGTTAATATTACCGAATTTAAAGAAGGCACTTGTACTGTTATACTCCACCGAAACATTAACATCATCCGAAGGCAATGCCGATTTCAATAAGTTTAGCGCCTTTTTAGGCAGAATGAAGGAGGTGGTACTGGCGGCCTTAGCATCTTTACGACGGTAGCGCACTAATTTATGGGCATCAGTTGCTACAAAGGTGATATACTGGGTAGATAGCTGGCAGTAAACTCCCGTCATTGCCGGGCGCAACTCGTCATTGCTAACGGCGAAAATGGTTTTGTTGATCGCCTCAGCCAAAACCGAAGCAGGCAAATTTACCGAAGACGCATTCTCAACAACCGGAATTTTCGGGAAGTCTTCGCCGTTTTCGCCGCTCAGTTTGTATTTACCGTCGCCGGCATTGATTTCTATCGCAAATGTGCTGTCGTCTATCGAAAAAGCAATGGGTTGCTCGGGTAGCGACTTCAGGGTATCCAGCAGGATGCGTGAAGGTATGGCAATACGGCCATTTTCCTTGGCTTCAACGCTGAGCGAAGTGGTCATGCTGGTTTGAAGGTCGGTAGCCGATATGGTTAAGTTCCCATCCTTTATCTCAAATAAAAAGTTTTCCAGAATTGGTAATACTGTGCTATTGCTTAGCGCACCGCTAACCGATTGCAATTGCTTGAGTAAAGTGGACGTTGAAACTATAAATCTCATATATATGAACAGTGTTTATCAACCAAAAGTATAAAAATTAATGGGCATACTTCCGCCTGCGAATATAATGTTGAAAAATAGCAAATACTAACACAAATGCCAAGGGAATAAGGTTATTTATTACCTGCCAGTACAGTTTTTCGCTGCGTATTTTGGCCCGGTCGAGCAACCTGGTCTGAAACTCTTTTGCACGCAGACTGATCAGGCCCGAATCATCGGTCAGGTAATCGGCTATATTCAGTAAAAGGTTTTTGTTGGCATAGGTTTGTCCCCCGTCGCGGTCATATCCCAATGGATAAGCTGAGCCTTGTGCCAGGTCGTTCTTAAAGATATCGCCATCACTGATCACAATCATTTTTGTCGGCTTGCTTTCCGTCAATGGTTCCACTTTTTCGGTAAATCCTTCCGGGATGGGCCGGTTCAGAAAGTCGGATCTGAATTTGCCTTCCAGCAATACCCCCAATGCTTTTGGTGCCCTGATAAAATCCTTCGGATCGGGTTCCTGCTCCAGTGCCTGCAAGGAAACCATGTAAGGCGTATTGAATTTTTTATTGTGATTGGATGAACTAAGTAAGACTGTCTTTTTTACATCCTTTATCGCCAGCGTATCAATGGTGCTGACGAATTGCGTACGTATACCATCCAGATTTTTCACAATAGGATGCTTCGATTCGGGCACAATTACCGGGTAAAATAACCAGGGCCGGGATAATATCTGAGGTTGCCCGCCAACATTACCGGTTACCACCGCTATGGGCGCACAGCTCATGTCGGCTACCAGGTCGTAATTGATGCGCACGCCATAAACAAATAGCTGGTCATCCAGATTCAATTGTTTGTTAAAGGCCAGCTGTTCGCCACCATGTCCCTGCAGGCTGTCCAGTTCGGCGCTTACCTGATCGATGGTCCACAATACCCGGCCACCATTCATCACAAACTGGTCTATCTTAAATTTCTCCAGTTCAGTAAAGGGCTTCTCAGGTTTAGGCACTACCAGTAATTTCAGGTGCTGTAGCGCAGCAAGCGGTATTTTATCCAGATCGATACGACCTACCACGAAGCCATCTCCCAAAGCGTTGAATGCCCCTTTCAATTGCAGATCGTTCAACTCATTATGCCCTTCGGTAAAACCAACCAGGGGCTTACCACCTGAGGTTAGTTTTTTAATGGCCGAAGCAAAGCTGTACTCCAGGTTTTGAATAGCTTCTTTGGCACCCTCCTCTTCACGCTGGGCATCCATACGCGATTGCAGCAGGTTAACCACAATGCCCTGCCCATTGTATTCTATCAGCGCCTCGGGGAACAACAAGATCTGGGTTACACCATTATCGGTGGGCACACCAAAAGGCTGTCCGCTTATTCCTTTGGCGTCCAGCGAGTCGTAAACGGCTCTTTGGGCACTATCAGGCAAACTTTTGATATTGGCTACCGGGTCAATAAACTGGTAAGATAAATTACCGTGCGAATAGGCTTCCAGGTCGGTCACCATATCGCGGGTGGCACGCTGTAATCTTTTGGCCCAGTTAGGGAAATTTTCGCCTTTTAAAAATATAGTGACTTTGATAGGCTGGTTGACCTTACCCAAAATTTGCTGACTGATGGGCGATATGGTAAAACGCTTTTCCTTAGTATAATCAAAACGGGTAAAAGTGAGTGTCGATAAGAAAGCAGCGGCTATAACTATACCAGCAGGCAGCAGCAAACCTTTAACCTGCTTTTCTCTTTGCAATTTAACAACCAGCAAACTGGCCAGTAAAAACAAGGCACTCAGGCAAACAAAATAGGCCAGGTCGCGGGTATCCAGCACACCGCGGCTAACTGAATCGTAATGCTCGGTAATACCTAATGCCGGCAGATTTAAATTTTGGAGGATGGGGAGCGGACTCAACAGATCGAACCCGGAGTAAAAGAAAAAACACGATGCCGCGGCAATGGTAAAGGCAATGATCTGGTTTTTACTGACCGCCGATGCAAATAAACCAATGGCAACAAAGCAAGATCCGAGCAAAAACAAACCGATATAGGAGCCGATGACAGCACCGGTATCAACATTCCCCTTTGGTGCTCCTAACTGGTAAACCGAATAATAATAAACCAGCGTAGGCAGAAGTGCAAAAAGCACCAGCACCACCGAAGCAAAGTATTTGCCGAGGATGATCTGCGCATCTGTCAATGGGCGGGTAAGCAATATCTCGATGGTACCTTCCCGTCTTTCTTCAGCTACCGAACGCATGGTGATGGCAGGTATCAGGAACATGAACAGGTAAGGCGTCAAACTGAACAAGCTATCCAAACCTGCATAACCATAAGCCAGAATACTGGTTGATGGAACAACCCATAATAAAAGACCGGTGCCTAGTAAAAATATACCTATAGTTACATAGGCCACCAACGAACTGAGGTAGGAGGATATTTCCTTTTTTAGAATGCTATACACTGTAAATCAAACGGCTGTTTGGTGCCGAAAATACGGTTTTTTTTTTATTGGGCATTGGTCAATAGTCATTAGTCATTAGGCATTAGCACTAATAGAGATAAACTTACGAAGTTTCTAAAACTTCGTAAGTTTTGCAGGGAACATTCCAACAAAAAAATCAAAGCCCAAACCTGTATGCAAACCTTAACACTGTTTGCTTCACTTGTGCGCTCCAGGCTTCATAGCGGAAACTGATATCGAAGGCGCCTTTGCTTTGCGGGATGATAAAACCCGGACCAACACCAAATGCGCCCAAATGACGTTGCTGGTGGTTAAGTTCCAGCGCCTCGCCTCCTTCACCTTCGATATATAGGGTTGAAATGGGATAATATTTTAAACCTGCTTTGATCGGCACAAACACGTCGGCTCCCGAATCACCATATTGATTGAGGATGCTGTTATGGTAAAATACGGACGTAATGTTACATGTAAGCGATATACTAAATAATGGTGCTATCGGAAATTCGAACTTTGCAGTTGCCCCGGTACCAACGCTGTATAAGCCATAGTTCGGGATGGTTAATTCGCCGCCCAGGCTGAAGGCGGTACGGTCGGCGCTGGACAGTTGTGCATTAGCAACAAATGAAGCGGTGGCAAAAAGCAGAAAAAGTAGTAGTTTCTTCATATAACATAAAGATGTATAGTGGCAAATGTGATTTAAAAATTAATAACGGGAAATACCTGTTTGTATT
Source organism: uncultured Mucilaginibacter sp. (assembly GCA_903863845.1). Classification (GTDB taxonomy): domain Bacteria; phylum Bacteroidota; class Bacteroidia; order Sphingobacteriales; family Sphingobacteriaceae; genus Mucilaginibacter. The sequence goes on from CAIPDP010000152.1 coordinate 22,155, forward strand.
TTTTGAACACGATTAAAGGACACGATTTTCAAGATTGATTTTAGATAAACAGGATTATTGGGGCTGAAAGGAAATATTCAGTAGATTTAATGCGGGACGTTGAAGTAGATTAAAAATCCGTATCAACAACGAAACCATATTTACCAAATATGCGCAGACGGCTTTCAAACAGATTATACTTCACTAAATCATTTATGCTAATAGGGTCGCTGATAGCTCTGCCCTACTGGTTTTGTAATTTCCCAAATGTCCGTGAATTTTGCCTTCTGGGTGAAATTCCATTCATTGTAGCAGGTTATTTTATTTTTTATTTACCGGATAACATTGGTTTTGATAGTGATAAAATGTACATAAACAGACTTAATACCAGTTATATCGTTAGATTAGAAGAAATTACATTGATCAAATTTTCTGTATTCGGAATTGGTCCAGCACCACTCGTTTCGATAAGTTATAGAATAAATAATGAGGAACATATCGCTCGTTTTTATCTTCGATATTTTTCTATTTACTTTAATGACTTTAGTAAGCTAGTTAAACTTAAAAACCCAAAAGTTGAAATTGATAACCCTTTGTGGCCTTATTTTTAATTTATATCCATTTTACCACAAGCCTCCCCTCCCGGCTTGTAGCCAGCATGTTAGTTGAGGAACTGTTTGTGGCAGTATCTGACAACAAAAAGAAATCCGTTCTGCAACGGAAAATGGTCAATTGCATATCGACTACCTGGCTACAAACCACAAGCCGGGAGGCTTGCCGCAGCATGGGATTCTTTAGACTTCGAACAGAGTAAATTGAGCTTTTTATAAAATCAAAGCCTTCAGCCTGATCAAACGAATCAGCGGTCAATTGTTAGTAAGCTTTATAAAAATACTCTCCAGCGACTTCCCGCCATTCTTGCTCCTCAATCCTTCCAAAGTATCATTGGCTACAATATGACCTTTGTTGATGATCACTACATGATCGCAAACGGCTTCTACTTCCTGCATGATATGGGTGCTTAGTACCACAGTCTTGGTTTTGCCCAGGTCGCGGATCAACTGGCGGATGCCGATCAGTTGGTTGGGGTCGAGCCCTGAGGTGGGCTCGTCCAGTATGAGTACTTCCGGGTCGTGCAGGATGGCCTGTGCCAGGCCCACGCGCTGGCGGTAGCCTTTACTCAGTTGACCAACTTTTTTATGCTTTTCGGGCGTAAGTCCGGTTAGTTCGATAATCTCTTCGATGCGCTTTTCCGCATCCGGCACCTGGTGGATATGGGCAATAAAGGCCAGCGATTCACGTACATACATGTCCTGGTATAATGGGTTGCTTTCGGGCAGGTATCCTATGCGGCGTTTCACTTCAAGCGACTGCGTTTCCACGTCGAACCCACATACAGTTGCTTTACCTGAGGTTTGCGGAATATACCCCGTTAATATTTTCATGGTGGTTGATTTGCCCGCGCCATTGGGTCCCAAAAAACCCAGTACGCCGGGTTTGGCGCTAAACGAAATTCCATCAACAGCCTTCTGGCTGCCATAAACTTTTGAAAGTGATTCCACGCTGATGCTCATGGGTTCAAATATATTGTTTTTGCTTTTATTGAGTATTGGTCATTTGGCATTGGGCATTGGTCACACTGATTACTGTTGGTTGTCCTGATAGCGATCGGGAGGGTTGTACTGGTTTTATTGGTTATATTCGTTGTATTAGTTGTATTGGTTGAATAGGTTGTCCCGATAGCGATCGAGATAGTTGTACTGGAGGATTTACGAAGTTTTTTAAACTTCGTAAATCTTTGCGGTAGTTTATTAGTCATAAGTTAACTAATCACCGGTTAACCAATCACCAATAACTACCCCGGTCAAATTAACGGCTAGGATACAGAACTGCTAATTTGAACATCGTTATGAACCGGGCAATCGACTTTGAAAAAAACAGATACAAGGCTATTAACAGTGAAAATGAGCCATTTGCAATTAAGAACCAAAATGTATCCTTAAATAAATAACCTGGCTTGTTTAGTATAAACCCCAGAATGGTCGATGGTGTTAATTCGATTTTAAATTGTTTCCATAAAATAAATAGTGAAATAGCCAGGATGAATGTGATCAAAGCATTGAGCCAAAACCACCTTCTTAGGAAACAGGTTGCCGTAGATAAAATCGGCGCGACTAACAAACTTATTGCTGGTAACTCCAATAAATAACGACTGTCGTTTGCTAACCTTATGTAGTCATCATTCGAAATTTCATTGTTACCTGTTTTGGTAAGCCAAGTGGTTCCGGGATGTAATTTGATAAAGCTAAAAAAGAAATGATCATCATACAAAAACGAAAAAAAAACCGCCGCTTCATATAAGAACCAATAAGCAACAAGGTGGATCAATATTAGCCGCCAATTGATTTTAGAAATAACTTGAGACAAGGTCATTTATTTACTTTTATCCGAAGTTAATAATTTTTGAAATGATTAGGTATTGGTCACCCGTTAAATAATCACTGGTTAATTAGTCACCGGCTAACTAATAACAAGTTAACCAATCACCAGCTAACTAACCACAAATGTTCGTAATTCTTTATCGTTTAGCATGCTACTCATCCTTCCCGACAGCCGGGTTATTGGAAATTAGCCGTACATGGTGATGAATACTTAGGATGCTGACTCTTTGATTTTCAAAAGTGTAAAAAAGAATATAGTGCCTAAAGACTATCGACCTTACTTCAACACCATTGATAGTTTGATAAAGCCGGCCTTTCAGAGGCTGATTTTTAATTGCATCAGCAAAGGCTTTGATTTTCTGAATTTCCAGTTTTGCGTATTTTACTGAATCCTGGCTGATATATTTATAGATTGAAGCTAAATCCTGAACGGCTACCTCAAGATAAATAACTTTAATTACCATTTCTTTATTTCATCATCCAATTGTTCCGAAGTGAGGTATTGGCCATTTGCCAATTGATCGAGTGCTTTTTCAATTTTGGCCGAAACAATAAGTTGATCTATAAAATCATCAATAACAACGTGATCAGGAGCATTATCAAGCAGTTCCTGAATTTTTTCTTTGTCTATAACCAAATTCCCCATGATCAATTTTAATAGCCCTAAATGGTTTTAAACAAATTTACTTCAAATGGTGAGTATTTACAATAGTTGATTTGGTTGGATACTTACAAACGACAAACGTGTACGATAGATTTTCCAATATGAACGTCTAAATAACTCATTGTTAATTACTTACAAAAATCACCCAAAAGCGCCGGAAATCGCATCCTTAAAAAGCGCAAAAACAAAAATAACCTATCAGCAGATCAACGTTTTAGCTAAGACATTTGTTGTCGGTGGATTGTTGCGTAATCGTTTGACAATGAAGCAATAACAGACGCAGCATTGGATTGCCGTGAATTTTGCTGAAAATACAGGTTTAATCTATTGGCTAACAGCCATTTGCACATTTCCAGTGGCGGATACTATTTTGAACACCTAAAAAGCTGGATATCAAACACCTACCCCAACAGCCGAAAAACGACCGTTAACCCTGCCCCCGAAAAACGCCTGAAAATGAGCTTCGTGCATCCAAAAAACAGGCGAAAACAGGCATAAAACCTGTATCGTCCTGAAAAAAGTTTACACTTTTTAATTAATAATCCTGTGTTTGGTTTACAGTTTTTCTTAGTCCTATATTTAGTTTACACTTTAGTAAATATAACAGAAAAACTATTGTTGTTTGCTTGCCGTGTTCGGATGT
>CAIPDP010000153.1 GCA_903863845.1 uncultured Mucilaginibacter sp.
ATTTACTAAAGTGTAAACTAAATATAGGACTAAGAAAAACTGTAAACCAAACACAGGATTATTAATTAAAAAGTGTAAACTTTTTTCAGGACGATACAACCATTTAAGTGTTCAAATCGAGGCTTTTTACCGGAAATTATAAATTCCTGATAATCAGTCTATTTCAGGCCTAAACACCTAAAAATTTACGGTGCTGATTTAAGCCGGCTATTATTATCTGAGGCTCAACAAGTTACTCTAAATTCAGCCGGTCATTTTTCGCAGCACCTAACAGTCTGGCTATCAATATGCATTTAAAATGAAAACAGGGATTCAGGCGGTCCAATTTCCGGTGATATTTTTAATATTTTGTTAGTTGTTGTGAATGAGGACTTTAGGTGTTCATTTTGGTGCTTTCGATCGTGCATCGCTCCCGATCCTAAATGACTGTCGTAAGCGGGACGCTTACACTTGTTGGGGTTCAAGCGACACGCTTGAACCGGCGGGGTAGTTGACGGAAATAAGCGTTAGATCTAATGAACGACATTTCTGTTGGTCCGGATTAAAAATCCTTAGTAACTTAATTTTTGTCAGCGCTCCCTCTCACCCAACGTCCTTGCGAGGAGCGATGCGTTGGGCTTGCGGCTGCCAGCGACGAAGCAATCTCCGAACTGTGCTTATTTTTTGAACACGATTTTTAGGATTTTTTTTGATAAACAGGATTATTCCGGGTTACGGCCCCGTGCGATACCTTTCCCTGCTTTGCAGGGGAAGGAGGAGGATGGGGTCCCATCACCTACCCAACCCAAAGGCCACGTAACTATCCCCCGATTTAGTCCCTAGCTTTCCACCACCGCAAGCGATCACCAGGTATTGCTGGCCTTCCACCTCGTACATGGCCGGGGTGGCAAAACCTGCCGCCGGTAACTGGTATTGCCAAAGCAATTTCCCGGTGCGTTTGTTGAAAGCACGTATCTTACCATCTTTGGTTGCGGCAATAAACAACAAGCCGCCAGCAGTAACTACCGGACCACCATAATTTTCGGTGCCGGTGATGCGGCCGGGTGCGGCAAGTGCAGGATCGTATCCGAGTGGTATGCGCCATACCATTTTACCTGTATTCAAATTAATGGCATTGAGCGTACCCCAGGGTGGTGCTATTGCCGGGTAGCCTTCCCTGCTTAGGAATTTATTATAGCCCGCCATTTGGTAAGGGATATCAAGGTAGGGGTCATCCACATTATGCTCCGGGATAAAAGCAGTTTTCTCGGCTTCGGTATTGCTGGTGATAAAGGCGATAATTGCTTTAGCCTGCTGGGCCGATAATTGTTTAAATGATGGCATCATCCGGCGACCGCCTTTGAGCAGGTCGGCTATCTGCTGATCTTTGTATTTGTTTTGAACGTTGATCAGCGAAGGGTAATTGCCGCTGCCTTTTCTTTCCGGACCATGGCAACCAAGGCAATTGGCCCTGTAAAGTCGCTCTCCTGCCTGTGCAAAATTCTCGGGACTTTGTGGTGCTTTTTGTGTAGCCTCGATGGTCATGATCCAGGCCATTTCGTTGGCGTTGATATAGATAATGCCGGTAGTTGGGTCGTAAGCCGGACCGCCCCATTCGGCTCCGCCATCAAAACCCGGCAAAATAACCGATGGCTGTTTGCCAGGCGGTAAAAACATATTGCCGTACCGGTAAGTTCTCAATCGACGTAAAACTTCTGCTTTTGAACTATCCGATAAATAAGGGTTGATATCCTTTTCTGTCAGTGTTTGCCGTGCATAGGGCACCGGTAGTTCTGGCACCGGCTGGGTAGGCCATGGCTTCTCGCCTTTCAGATCAGAAGTACTTTGCACCGGCGTTTCCTCCACCGGGAACAACGGCTTGCCGGTTTCACGGTCGAGCACAAAAATAAAGCCATGCTTGGTGGGCTGTGCAAGGGCGTCGATATCCTTGCCCTCTTTTTTGATGGTGACCAGCACTGGTGCCGTTGGCAGGTCCTTATCCCACATATCATGGTGTATCACCTGGTAATGCCATATCAATTTACCGGTTTCGGCATTGAGGGCCAGCACACAATTGGCGAACAAGCCCGCACCCAGTCGCTTTCCTCCCCAAAAATCGTAGGCGGCAGAGCCGGTTGGAGCAAACAGGATACCCCGCTTTTCGTCCATGCTAAAACCTGCCCAGCTGTTCGCCGAACCCACATGTTTGTAGGCTGCGGTATCTTCCCAGGTTTCGTAGCCTTTTTCGCCCGGATAAGGGATGGTATGAAAAACCCACTTCAGTTTGCCCGTCCGCACATCATAAGCACGGATATGGCCCGGTGCGGCATCGGCTGTTTCGTTAACGCGGCTACCAATAATATAGGTATCCTTATAAATAATACCCGGCGATGTGGCCGTTACATATAACTGGCTCGCATCGCGCCCCAGGTCGCTGTGCAGATCAATTTTACCTTGTTTCCCAAAACTGCCTATCAGTTTACCATTATCGGCATTCACCGCGTAGATATAGGAACCGGCGCAATAAAGTATTCGTCGGTCGCTACCACTTTCCCAATAGGTTACGCCACGGTTATTGTTCATTCCAAAATTTGCAGGCGTTGCGTTTTTATTACCTGCGGGATCGAAAACCCATTTTTCGCGGCCGGTAGCAGCATTCAATGCAAACAGGCGCAGTTTAGGTGTTGTACCATACAAAATACTATCGATAACGATCGGACTGCATTGTATCTGCGAATGGGCCGATACGTCTGCATCATTAGTATGGTATTCCCAGGCCAGCTGCAGCTTGTCGACATTCGTTGTGTCTACCTGGCTAAGTACCGAGTAATGCTGCGCTTTTTTTGAACCGCCCGAAACCCTCCAGGTAGTATCGGCCTGGCCCGGATAATATTTGGGTTTTGCCAGCAGGCGGGCCTTGTTATTACCGTGATGGCATGAACCGGCAATTAAAGCCAGGGTGCATACGGTAAATAATAGACGATTGGATGATCGCAGCATTTGCTTTTTTTTAGGAAATTGGATGGATACTAAAATACAGTATTTTTTGTCAATGAGCACCTGATGCCGGGGGGCGACGGATAATTATGTGCCGCTACCTGGCAATCAAAATTTTCTTTCTTTATCCTGTAGAATGCTGCTAATTATATTTTTTCGCCCTTCAAAAAATCCTATAAATAATCAGGATATTCGTTTCATAATAGCGCATATAACTAAAGATATCAAAGCACCTATGAACAAACAGATCGACACCCTGAAAAAAGTAAGGAATTTTCTATTAACCACTATCAGCGAACTCAGCACCGGGCAACTCAATAAAATACCAGCCGGCTTTAACAATAATATTGCCTGGAACCTGGGCCATCTTGTGGCTACACTGGAAGGTATCTGCTATAAACGAGGCGGATTAACTGCTTATATCAGCGAAGAGTTTTGGGAAAAGTTCCGCTCGGGCAGCAAACCTGAAGGAGATCTGAGCGCTGAGGAAATAGAAAACATCAAAACATTATTTGCCAGTAGCGCTGATCAGTTAGCTATCGATTATGACCAACAGCTATTCGGTGGCTATACTTCATGGAGCACCCGCTACGGTGTGGTTATTGATAACATTGATGATGCGCTTCAATTTTTATTATATCACGAGGGCTTGCATGCTGGGGCAATTGGTACTTTGAAAAGGTTGGTTTAGGGAAGCGGGGTTATTAAAAAAACCTGGCGCTTCATTAACACACCCCTGCCCCTCTCGAGAGGGGAAAAACATTTCGTGGTTTTATATTAGATAAAATCGGGATGAAATTCGTACGGGTACGCGTAACCAAATCACCCTCCTGTCTGTGCGTCTTAGGCAGAAGAGGAGAACCAAGGCTGTGGGGTGCTATTGACGCAATACTAAAAATGGCCCGGGACCACTTAATTTTTAAAAGTTATCGATTGAATATCAGCTCTGATTTCGTCCGGCAAAATATCGGTAATGATGTGCAGGGTAACAGGTTCGCTCCACTTAACATAAACGCAGGAGAATATATCCTGATTGTTTTTGCTGAAAAAAGCCTTGTGCTTTTGCTGTATAGCGAGTAACTCCGCTACAAGGTGCTCTGCGTTTCCTGTCATTATTAAAAAGTTCAACAAATATGTAATGGACTTGCGACAATAAAAAATATTCCACTACATCATTTATTGCTCATTTGTCTAAAAATACCGACAAATAAGCCCAAAATGCGTAAAAATTAAACTTATAACCGGGCCGCACCTTTCAAAATACGATGCCGGGCCCGGTTAAAGCGTATAAACAATAGTAGGAATTAATAGGCTGATTTAAGGTTATTCCGATTTCAACACAACGGCTTCGTTTAAAACCACATCGCTCAAGTAGCCGGTACATATTCCTTTGATCACCATTTGGGTACCATGTAACTTGTTTGCTTCGCCTGGTTTTAAAGTGCAAAATATATTGGCCATCGGGTCGCCGCTTCTCAGGGTGATGGTAGTATTACCGGCCTGATCTTTGTCTTTTTTAAGGATGAAGCCTTCTATCTCAACAGCTTTGTTCAGGTATTTTTTGTTGGCTCTGGCTTCGTCAGTTTCATAATCTTTAACAATCTGTCCTGCCGGAACGATCAATCCTTGTTCATCTGCCACGTTGCGATGATGTGTTTTTGAATATACAAAAACATAATACCATACCCCTGCAGCCAAAAAGCCGATCAGGGTTAGGGCGCCAACTACTATTTTTCTTTTCATATTACCATTTTTTATCGTTACTGACCTGTTTGGGCTTTACAACAGTAAATACCCTCGATATATTAAAGCCAAAATGCACTCCCCCATTACCCCAGCGTCCATCGGTTTGGGTTATAAAACTACGTTCGTTGATACCTGTCGAATTGGTAAAAAACAGCTGAAACACGTGCCCACCGGTTTCAATATCAAAACCTACCGATGCTGAATTGTAGTAGCCGGGTATGCGCTGCACCTGGTAATAATATTCGCCGGTAAGGTTTACCCGTTTTGACAAACGCAAGCGAAACCCGGTACCCATTGAATAAAGATCGTTACGATAGGCAGTTGTAGGCACTATATTGTAATGCACCATGGTCGGTGCCAGCTGCAGCGAAAAAAAATCGCCGAATTTACGTGCCAGCAATACCTGGTTCACGTAACTGGCATGATCTGAATAATGGATGGTATACGAAGTGGTCTGGTCTTTCAGGGTATTTAATACCGCTGTTGATACCACACTCAGCGAAAGAGGCATATTCACTTTCCCGGTCGACTGGCGCAATATCCTGAATTTAAAAAACCCGTCGTACTCTTTGTTGTAAGTACTCCTTCCCAGGCCTATCTCCAGCCGGTTGCTGATACCATAGTCCATTCCGATACGCATTGTAGCCTGGTCGAGCCCAAAAAAATTATAACCGCCGGTATTGACCATACCAAACCGGTGTGAGATTTTCAGGTCGAGCACACCTGCACCAGTATTCTCGATCGACTGACTATTGACGATGCGTGTGGTTTTAAAAATGGAAGTGGTAATATCCGTAGTTTCCTTTTTCTCTTTTTTATTCTGATCATCCTGCATCTTAAACAAGTCGACGTTCTGCGCGCGGGTCGCTAATGGCAATAAATAAATGCAGAACAGCAATACCAGGTATCCCGGGTACTTGCTAAAATAAAATCGTCTTTTCAAAATTACTCGTATTTGCAGTTAACGCTTATTTCTGCTTCACTGGCAATTTTATCGCCGATGTACAGCCCGGTTATGCCGTAATCTTTAATTTTTACTTTGAAGACGCCTACGATCATCGGCTTGCCGCCAACGATCTCGAGCGAGCCGCTGGTGCTTACTTTTTGCTGAACGCCATGTAAGTTCAGGGTACCTTCAACTGTAACAGGGTATTTGCCGTCTTTGGTAAAATCGACCGATGCGATATTGCTGATAAAACCTCTGAATTCGGCTTTGGGTATCTTACTGCTTTCGAGGTAATTTTCATTAAAATGATCCTCCATCAGCTGATTTTCAAACTTAAAGCTCTTGATCAGTGCGCTGAAAACGATCTGCCCGGTTTTGTCAACAAACTTACTGTCGACCTGGTTGTTCACAGCCTCAATCTTTTCAATGGGGCTGCTGGCATTGAACTTAATTTGTCCGTTTTTAGTTGCATACACTTTTTGCGCGTTGGCTGCAAAACCGGCAATGGCTAAAAAAAATAGGGGTAAAATTGCTTTTTTCATGGTTAGCTGTTAATTGTTTGGTGTTCCGTTATTTATCCAGGTTTGAATGGTACTGATGTCGCAGGATGATATTTGCGCGGCATTAAGCGGCATAGCCGGCACACTACCGGTATGACTGATCGAATTGAGCAATTGCCCATTGGCGGCGTATACTTTTAGTGTAGCATAGGTATCCAGTTGAATGCCGCCACCAGCCGATGCCGATCCCGAATGGCAGCTATAGCAATTTGCCTTCAATATGCCGGTTACGCTGACGCTGTACGTTACAGCACTTAAGTTACAGGTAGCTGCGGTTGAATTTTGTTGTGGATACGATAGGTTGGCATGGTCATAATAGCATCCTGAAACTAAAACCAGCAATACCGATGCAATGATGATGAGGTATGAATTTTTCTTTATCATATTATTGAGGGCAGCCATTGTTTATCCATTTTGTGATTTGCGTGATCTGGCAATCGGGTAATTTGCCTGATTGAGGCATATTCATTGCCGAAGTGCTGGAGGTATAGTTGATAGCGTTTAAGAAGGTAGCCTTTAGCGATGTGCCGGCAGCCTTTGCACTGGCATAGTCGCTCAGCACAACATTGCCCGAGCCGGGTGCTACGCCATGGCAGCCATTGCAATAGGTAGCAAATATGGCCGAGATACCATTGGTATAGGTTGTTTTAGTCGTGTCGCAGGTGCTCACTACACAGGTTGCGTTAGTAGCACCCTGACTGATCCAGGTCGAGATCGTACTGATTTGTGCTGCTGATAGCTGTGGCGAATTACGCGGAGGCATCGACCCGCCTGATATCACTTTATAATACCTGCTACCGGCAGCATTATTGGCAGTAATACCTTTCATAATATTGGCATAACTGTTTAATATCAACCCTTCTTTAGCAGTAGTTGCGTCATGGCAACCGATACTGGCACAATAGGTCTGAAACAAGGGCAAAACATCTGTCTGAAAACAGACAGCGTTTGAAGTACCGGTTCCGGTGCCTGTACCAGTGCCGGTTCCTGTACCGGTACCAGTACCTGTTCCTGTGCCTGTACCTGTACCTGTTCCGGTTCCCGTGCCAGTACCAGTAGTTGTTGTTGACGTTGAAGATGAATTGGGTTTGATGACATCGTGCGTGCACGAATACAATACGGCTAATAATACAGCAACAAATGCTGTAAGCATCATAAGGGGCTTTTTCATAGTTTGGTAGTTAATTTTTCTATTACGTAACAGAGTTTTTTAGGCCCCAATACATTTTATAAAAATGTATTACGTGTTTTGTAACAGAAAAGTTACAAAGAAAAAACGTAGTAATTTTTGGAATATTATTGCGGAGGGAAAAAATATTTCAATTAGTGCAATAAGTATGAGTTATAAAGATATAATACTTACCTGTAAATTACAAAAAAATTGCCAAATGCACGTTGCTTCCATAAATGACAATAAAAAAACCCGGCTAAACCGGGTTCATTTATGCTTATTCAGCGAAATTCATTAAATCAAAAATTCAGTGGTCGGAGTCAGACACCCAGCAGCAGCCTGCCCGGATCTTCCAGTAATTGTTTAACTCTTACCAGGAAACTTACCGATTCGCGGCCGTCAATGATACGGTGGTCATAGGATAAGGCCACGTACATCATTGGTTTGATCACTACCTGACCATTGACAGCTACCGGACGCTCGATGATATTGTGCATACCCAAAATAGCCGATTGGGGTGAGTTAATGATCGGCGTTGACAACATCGAACCGAATACGCCACCGTTGGTAATGGTAAAGGTACCGCCGGTCATTTCGTCGATGGTTAATTTATTGTCGCGGGCTTTAGCAGCAAGGCCGGCTACGGCCTTTTCAATTTCAGCCAGGCTCATGCCATCGGCATTGCGGATTACAGGTACTACCAGTCCCTTTGGCGCTGATACTGCAATAGATATATCTGCAAAATTACTGTAAACGATCTCTTCACCCTCGATGCGGGCACCTACTGCAGGCCATTCTTTCAGGGCCTCACAAACAGCTTTGGTAAAAAACGACATAAAGCCAAGGCCAACACCATGTTTTTCCTTGAATTTATCTTTGTATTTGGCCCTGATCTCCATGATGGGCGACATGTCAACCTCGTTAAAGGTGGTCAGCATGGCGGTCTCGTTTTTCACAGCAACCAGTCTGCGGGCAACGGTCTTGCGCAACGGCGACATTTTCTCGCGGCGCTCGCGGCCCGAATCCTGTGCTTTAGCCGCAGATTCCTGCGGTTTTGTGGTGGCAGCAACCGTCGACACGGGTTGCGATCCGGCTTTTGAGCGCCCACCCTGAGGGTTTTCGGATACCATATCAACCGTGGCTGCACTGATCGCGTCGCCTTTGGTGATCCGCCCACCTACGCCATTACCCTGTACGGCTTTCGGATCGATGCCTTTTTCTGCTAATATCTTCGCCGCTGCCGGTGAAGGGGTACCCGCGGCGTAACCTGCTGCTTTATCTGCAATAACAACAGCAGCTGGTGCCGTTGCCGGAGCCGGAACTGCGGTTGCGCCTGCTCCCTCTATCGAACAAACAACTGCTCCGATAGGTAGTACATCGCCTTCTTTGGCGATGGTTTTCAGTACACCGGCTTTTTCGGCGGTTAATTCAAATGTTGCTTTATCTGACTCCAATTCGGCCAGTGCTTCGTCCATCGCAACCGTATCGCCATCCTTTTTCAACCAGCGTGACAAAGTAACTTCAGTGATCGATTCACCCACCGCCGGCACCTTAATAGTCAGCGAGCTTGCTTGTTCAGCAACCAGTGCAGCGGCTGGTGCGGGAGCGGCAACGGGTTGAGCTGCAGGAGCAACTTCCTTTACCGGTGCAACGGCTGTTCCTTCATTAATGCTGGCCACGATAGCTCCAATCGGAAGGGTATCCCCTTCTTTGGCTACGGTTGTGAGCGTACCGGCTTTTTCAGCGGTCAGTTCAAAGGTAGCTTTGTCAGATTCAAGTTCTGCAATTACTTCATCCATCGCAACTGCATCGCCATCCTTTTTTAGCCAGCGCGATAGTGTTACTTCGGTTATCGACTCGCCTACCGGCGGAACTTTAATTTCTAAACTCATATTGTAGTGGTTGGACGTTATATTTATTACGTTCGGGTATCAGTTTGATTAGTCGGCCGCTATTTTTGACATTTTATGCGCAGCTCTTTTTACCGTTTTTTTAACCTCTTCAGCCGATTCGGCATCAAAGGCTTTAGCAATAATATGCAATTGCTGTGCGGTATGCTGCTTGGCGAATCCTGTGGCTGTGCTGGCGCTTGCATTGCGCGATATCACATCCAGTTGTAATTCGCTTTTGCGGAATGTGCGGCACATGTAAGGCCATGCACCCATATTTTCAGGTTCTTCCTGTACCCAGAAAAATTCTGTTGCCTTTGCATATTTTGCTTTTACTTTGAGCATCTGGTGCTCGGGCGTAGGATACAATTGCTCAATACGTACAATAGCAACATCCTTACGCTGATCGGCAAATTGCTTTTCCTGTAACTCATAATAGATCTTGCCCGAGCAGAACAGCACACGTTTCACTTTTTTCGTGTCGGCATAGCTGTCTTCTATCAGTTCCTGGAAATGCCCCTCAGTAAAATCGGCCAGAGGCGATACGCATTTCGGTGAACGCAACAGACTCTTTGGCGTAAATATGATCAGTGGTTTGCGGAATTCGCGGTGTAATTGGCGTCTGAGGATATGGAAAAAGTTTGCTGGTGTGGTACAATTGGCAACCTGGATATTGTTTTCGGCGCAAAGCTCGAGAAAACGCTCGATACGTGCCGATGAATGTTCCGGACCCTGTCCTTCATAACCATGTGGCAACAACATCACCAGGCCATTACCGCGCTGCCATTTGGTCTCGGCACTTGCAACGTATTGGTCGATGATGGTTTGTGCGCCGTTAAAGAAATCGCCGAACTGAGCTTCCCAAATTGTCAATGCGTTGGGGTTGGCCAGGGCATAACCATATTCAAAACCCAAAACCCCATACTCCGACAGCAGGGAATTGTATATCGAAAAACGAGCCTCGGTACCAAGGGTTTCCAATGGCGTATATTCGTCTTCCGAGTCAACCAGGGTAAGCACGGCATGACGGTGCGAAAAAGTACCGCGTTTAACATCCTCGCCGCTCAACCTCACCGGGTGACCTTCTTTCAGTAAGGTGCCATAAGCCAATAGTTCGCCCATCGCCCAGTCGAACACATGGCTTTTGTTCACCATTTTGCTGCGTTCTTCAAATAGCTTTTCTATCTTTTTGAAAAACTCCTTGTCCTTAGGTAATTCGGTGATCTTTATACCGATCTCAACCAATTCTTCTTTGCTTACAGCCGTTGCAACGGGTGTCGTAAAATCCTGTTCCGAGGCCAGGTGCAGGCCTTCCCAGGCACCCTCAAACATTTGCAGGGTATCGGTAAACCGCTCCAGCGCTTTTGATTCGTCCAATTTCAACTGCAACAGATCGCGGAAATCCTTTTCCATGATCGTTGCCTGGTCGGGTGTTATGGTACCCTGGGCCAGTAAATGCTGGTAATATATTTCCCTTGGATTAGGGTGGCTTTCGATGGCCTTATAGAGTAAGGGTTGGGTAAATTTTGGCTCGTCCGATTCGTTATGACCGTAACGGCGGTAGCATAAAATATCGATAAATACGTCATCATGGAAAGTCTGACGGTATTCCATCGCCAGGTTAATGGTATAAACCAGGGCCTCCACGTCGTCTCCGTTCACGTGGAAAACAGGTGAAAGGACAGTTTTAGCAATATCTGTACAATAGGTACTTGAGCGGGCGTCTTTGAAATTAGTGGTAAAACCGATCTGGTTATTGATCACCAGGTGGATGGTACCACCAGTGCGGTAACCTTCCAGCTTTTCCATTTGCAGCACTTCGTAAACAATACCCTGGCCGGCAATAGAAGCATCGCCATGGATCAGTATTGGTGCTATTTTGGTATAATCGTGGTCGTATTTAAATTCAATTTTTGATCGGGTCAAACCTTCTACTACTGGGTCAACGGCCTCCAGGTGCGAAGGGTTTGGACAAAGGCTCAAATGCACATTTTTGCCATTACGGGCAACCATGTCAGTCGAATAACCCAGGTGATATTTTACATCGCCACCAAAGCCTGATTCTTCATCATAGGTCTTGCCTTCAAATTCGGAAAAAATTTCTTTATAGGTTTTCTCCATGATATTGGCCAGTACGTTCAAACGTCCGCGGTGAGCCATACCAATAACAAATTCCTGTATGCCCAGTTCTGAGCCTTTTTGAATCACCGAATCCATTGCCGGTATCAGCGCCTCGGCACCTTCCAGCGAGAAGCGTTTCTGGCCCAAAAATTTTGTACCCAAAAAGTTTTCGAAAATTACAGCATGATTCAGCTTATCCAGCATGATCAGCTTTTCTTCAGTTGTGAACGATGGCGTATTGCGGTGGCTTTCCATCCTATCCTCAAACCACTTGATCTTGAATGGATTACGGATATACTTGTATTCGGCACCTATCGATTGGCAATAGGTTTGTTCAAGCATTTCGCGGATATCGTGAAGCGTCGCCGGGCCGAGACCCACTTCAACACCCGCATTGAATACGGTGCCGAGGTCAGCATCACTTAAACCAAAGGTTTCCAGTTCCTTACCCGGAAAATACTTACGACGCTCGCGCACCGGGTTTGTTTTGGTGAACAGGTGACCACGCGTGCGGTAGCCATTGATCATGTTCAGCACATTGATCTCTTTCAGAAAATGGTCAGAACCTTCGGCAGAAGCTGGAGCACCAATGGGTCCTTTTGCTTCCCGGCCAAAGTCAAAACCTTCGAAAAATTTTTGCCATCCAAAATCAACCGAGTCGGGGTCCTGGGTATAGGCTTCGTAAAGAGTGTTAATGAAGGCAGCGTTGCCGCTGTCAATATAATTTAGGCGATCCATGCAGATTCAAATCGGTAAAACGGCACAAAATTAAGCATATCGATTTGTAAACTTTGTAATTTATTTACAAATCATAATAATAAAATGAACTAATTGAAGATTTAACCGGTTTTTCAGCAACGATTCTGTACCGATTGGTATATTTACTCACTTTCGATACTCTTCTTCAGGTCGTGCAATCTTAAACGCACATTGCGGGAAAGGTTCTTTTTGATTACTATTTTAAAAAGATTAAAGGGAAAACGGAGGGTAAAGGAATACAAAAAGATAATTTCAGTCTGCCCGGGGCCTATTTCTTTGAAAGTCCATGATCCTAGGAATGATTTGAAAAGGTATGGGCCACATGTCATTTTGATCGCAGTAGCTTTAGGACGGTTGAAAGAAACGTATTCAGTTTCCATACCGAGGCCATTTCTCGCAACGCACCAGGCTTTAACGCCAAACCCGGCAGCCTTAGCTCCCTCAAGCAGATCGGCTTTTTTTAAAAATGTATCCCATAATAAACGCCGCGAGTAATCCTGGGTAAAGTCAAATACAACGGCTTGGGAATTGTCGACCAATATCTTTTCTGAAAATTTGATGGACGCCATCGCTATTCGGTTTATATAGCCACTAATTGACTACTGCTATCCGCCAGCCAGGTACTGATGAATTCGCTATCTGTTTCGAGTGTATCGGCCTGTTTTACCCCGGGGAAGTAGCGGTCGTCTCGGATATCATTGGCTACGCCGGCAATAAAGGCCCAGTTGCCCCAGTTACTGGCTGGCGAATAGTCGATCAGCTTCTCTTCAAAGAAAGCCGCACCTTTCAGCCACTCTACCTTCAGATTATTTATCAGGAAAGCTGCTACCGCCTGCCGTTTGAAGTTGTTGATATAACCTGTTGCGCTCAATTCGTGCATTGCTGCATCAATATAAGGCACCCCGGTATGACCCTGTGTCCATTGCTCGAAAAGGTATTGCTGGTTATCGGCCGTTTCGGGAGCCTCGTCCTTAAACCCACCGGCACTAAAAAACTGACGACCGTATTTCTTAAACATAAAACGAAAATAATCGCGCCAGAGCAATTCAATAATGAGTGTCGATCCGGATGCATTGGTACCCTGGGTTTGTTTCAGCGCTTCGTGATAAACCATTCGCTGCGACAAACAACCCAGCGAAATCCAGGCCGATAAGCGCGATGGTTTTTCAGTATGGTATTTGGCATTTTTTGCCGGGCTGCTATGATCGAGCATTTGGATATATTGGTGCATTTGTTGCAATGCAGTAGTTTCGCCACCCTGGTAATGGAAATCGGCACGCAGATCATCGAAAGGAGGGCTGATTCCCAATTCGGCTAAAGAAGGAAGCTCCCCAGCATCTGCTATTAACGGCGTTTTGATATGGTCGGGCGTTTCGAAACATGGCCTGACTTTGCTTTCGCGTTCAATTTTCTTTTTGAAAAGGGTAAAACTATCAGGAATGTCTTTGATCGGGAAGGGCAGATCCTCTTTATGATAGAGTGTGTGCCCGATGAAATGCCGAAGATTTAGTTTGATCTTCCATAACGCAGTTTCAACCGCTTCTGATATGGCTGTTTCCTGAAAGGCAACCTCACGGTGATGGTATACTTCGCTCACTTTATATTGCCATGCAAGCCGGGGAATCAGCTCGGCCGGATCGCCCCTGACAATAACCAGCTCACTACCCAAAGCGCGTAGGTTTGAACGAAGATCGGCTACTGACTCTAACAGGAAACGGCTGCGCACACTGCCCGTTTTCTGATGCCCATAGGCGGAAGCGGTAAAATAGAAAGGATCGAAACAGTAAACAGGCAGCACCTTGTCGGCCCTGCGGCTGGCCTCCAGCAATATTTCGTTATCATGGACACGCAAATCGTTCCTGAACCAAACTAATATTGTTTTTTCGCTCATCCCTTTATATACGTTATTGCCGCTCTCCGGTTAAACTGCAAATTTGCTATAAATTAAGCAAATAATATGTTTAAACGCCAATTAAGGTATTTATTTGACCTGATGTTAACATTCCGGTTTGTTAATTGCTAATCAGGCTGTTGCTGCTGCTTTAACAAAAATATTTTCAAAACATTTGTTGTTCAGGCTATTTATTGGGAACTTAACAGCAAAAAAAAGACATGTATTTACACAACACCTTCGTACATCACGTTCATTTCTGGCTGAAAAATAAAGAGGACAAGGCAAAACTGATCGAAGGCCTCGAATTATTAAACCCTATTACACATATCCGCGATATGCATATCGGAGTGCCTGCAGACACCAACCGTGATGTGATCGATAATACTTATGATGTTTCGTTGCTGCTGCTTTTCAACACGCTTGAAGAAGAAGAATTATACCAGCACGATCCTACCCATATTATTTTCGCCGAACAATATGCGAAACCTTTATGTGCCCGGGTGCTGGTGCTTGACAATGTAAATATTTAATATTTCCTATACCTGGAAATAAATATTATCTTTAGCTAAAGTCCTGGTAAAAAAGGACAAACGCTTGTTTGCGTGGCTTGGAGGGAGCTGTCTATTGCCTCAAATGTCCAATAATATCTACCTTTTTATTTCTTTTAATCCCGGCTTGTGAAAAATCCACCTCATTTATTGATCGCGGGTTGACATTACATCGGTGGCATGAATTTTGGATATTGATTAGTAACTGATAATCACAATAATATAATTTATTTTAAAGTTGCTCAACCTCAACACCTTTCACAATCATGTTTAAAAAATTATTACTGTCGACCTTATCGGCTGTTTTGCTGTTTTCTGTCGCCTATGCGCAGGACGACTCCCTACACTACGACCTCGGGCGTGTATTAGCCAAAAAAAGTGCTACACAAACATCGAGTATTTCGGGTTCCGACCTCGAAAAATACCAGGTTACCAATCTTTCAGACGCCATAAATGTTTGGTTGAATGGCACCTATACGCAGTCGGCATCCATACTTTATGTCATCGACGGCAACATCATTACCGATGTTAATGCCTACAGCATTTTTGATGTTGAACAAGTTACGCTCATACAAGGATCTGTTGCACAAGCTGCCGGAGCAGCAAACGGGCAGCAACTGGTGCTGATAAAATTACGTACTATACGTAAAGGGAAATCGGGCATAGAAGTGAACGGCCAAAACAGCCTTGTTAATATCCGCAACAACAACAATAATGCGCTGCAAAGCTCGGGCACTGGTAGTGTCTATGATCAATATTATTTATCTGGCTACAAAAACTATCAACAAGGTACCATAGGCCTGACCGCCGAATACCAGCGCGACGTTGATCCCAGCCTCAATGGCGATGGTTTGGAATTCCTCCAGGCACCGCATTTCAATCGTTTCAAAATAAATGCGTTTGCCAGTGTGAACCTCGGCAAAACCAGCACGCTTTCGTTTACAGCAGGGTATGTTCCCCAGGTCGCAAACCAATCGTACAGCCGCGATACAGCAGCCTATGGCTCGATAGGTAATATATTTAGCAATAGCCATGTATCGCAATACCTGTTCAATTCAACGCTTAATTTAAAAACGGATATCGGCAAAGGTTTAACCAACAGACTTAGCTTAGCTTATAATCATTACACCTATTTTGAAACGGATCAAACGCAATCTACGATAGATACCAATACCCAGGTCAAGCAACCTCAGAGTAACGAGCGATCGCACAACCTGCTTTTCCGCGACTATCTATATTACCATAAACAAATGGATAGCCTGGAATTTGAATCTACACTGAACATGACCTATCGTGATTTTGAAGATTCAATTGTATATAATACTACCCGTTCATCCTATTCGCCCAATGTCACCCCTTTTGCTTACACCCAAACGCTTTCGAGCCGGGCTGCTTATAAATCTTTCCTGCTAACGCCCACGGTTGATTTGTTTTATAAGGATGCATTCAATATTCAGGGCGGAGCCATTGCTTTGCTTAACCGGGGTGCCGCTCCCTCGGGCGCAACTTCACCGGGACACATTTTGCCTTTCTTTAATTTTGCATTCAGCCCGGCTCGTTTGGTTGGCCTAAAAGCAATTAAATGGCAGATCTATGCCTCCTATGCCCGCCAAAGCCAGGCAACAGGCGACGACTATTCTTCATTAACGACCTATAGTTTAATGATACCTCCTGGTGCTGTTCCATATGTTTTCCGTGGATATGACCAGAATCAGCAATACAATAATTACCACCTCGGTTCGTCGGTTGGTATTAGCAGAAATTTTTCAATTACCTATACTTACGAATACAAAAACTTTTCATATTTCTCTGAATCGAGAGTTCCGCTTGATGCCAACGGTGGCATAGGCTTTATTCCTTTCAACGGACGCGCTGTAACGACGCGCTTCAGTTTGAACTACAACTTACACAGTCCTACGCTTACCTGGAATGCGATGCTTACAGGTGCAGAAACCGAACTACAGGTAACCGATAATCCGCAACTTATAGCCCTTTATAACGCAAGCTACCTGGGCCAGGGCCATCGCTGGTCGGGAGGATATACCAATCGCTTTGTTTTCAAAAACTATTTTGCAGGAATCGATTTTCTGTACCAGCTTGGCGAAAGACCCGATAACCTGATCAACGCACTGGCAACCGCACCTAATTTTATTGCACCATCCGATAATAATTCATTTACGATACAAAACGTATATTTTGGCACCAGGATAAGGATACCTGGAATAAAATACGTCGACCTGTTTGCTAATGGCAGAAATATCCTTCAAAACAACAGCTCTGCCATTACCGACAACCGCCGGTATTACGGACTTGGATTTAAATGCGGCATATAAAAACACGTTAAACAAAATATTGTTGTTGAGCTTAGCATGAGAATACTACTTGCAGGCTCAAACACCTATATAGCAGGGTGTCTTATCCCCTTCCTGTTGCAAAATGGGCATGAAGTTATTTGCCTTGCGCGTGACAAAAAGCATTTCATGTCGCAAAAAAAACATGAGGGAGCCCAGGTCATCCAGGCGGATCTGTTGCGTAATGCTGCAATAGAACCATTTCCGGTTGACATTGATGCTGCATTGTATCTGGGCGGGCGACTAACACAAACAACCGGTTTTGCAGGATTAGAGGCGCTTTCGGCACAAAATTTTATGAACGCGCTCAATCAAACAGATTGCCGCCAGGTTATTACTACCAGCAACTTAAATAACCCCAAAATACAGGTAGCTGACGAAATTTTGGCTGGCGGCAGGGCTGCTTTTACCTGCCTGCAGCTTTCAATGGTGATTGGCGAGGGTAGCATGGCCATGGAACTTTTTGACGCCCTTACGCTCCATACCACAACTGTTATTACCAGTGCCTGGGCGGCAGCACAGATACAGCCGGTTTATATCAATGATGTTTTAAGCTATTTAAAAAACTGCCTGCTTAATGCAGCAACCTTTGGTAACAGGTTAAGTGTTTGCGGGCCGGAAGTATTCAGTTTTAAGCAGATGCTCTTCGACTACTGCGCGACATTTAAACCGGGCAAAAAAAACATCCTGGTTTTACCCGCACTCGGCACGCGACTGGCTTCCTATATTGCTAATTTCCTTTCGCCGCTGAGTTATCCTGAGGCGCAAAACCTGCTAGCCAATCTTCATTATAATTCAGTTTGCGCCGATACCCGGATCTGGGATATCGGTCCGCAACAATATGTCAGTTTTAAGCAATCTTTGGAACTCATACACAACCAAAGCAAGGTTTCTATACCTTCATAATACCTATATTGGCCAATGTTTATGAGCGGACAAATTAAACGTGTACTGATAACAGGCGGAACAGGATCAATTGGCAGGCAACTCACCAAAGCCTTGCTACAGCAGGGCTATGAGGTAAGTCTGCTCAGTCGAAAACCGGGCAATGATCCGCTAGTAAGAACATTTACATGGAACGTAAACGCCGGGCATATCGATGAAAATTGCATCGAAGGAGTTGACGCCGTGATACATCTGGCCGGCGCCGGCATAGCCGACAAAAAATGGACGGAGCAGCGCAAAAAAGAACTGACCGACAGCCGCACCAATTCCATTGCCTTGATCTACCATTTACTTAAAACCCGCCCGAACCAGGTTAAAAGAATCATTTCAGCTACTGCTGTGGGTTATTACGGCAATAGAGCCGACGAGATCCTGAGCGAACAAAGTGCCGCAGGAGAAGGTTTTATGTCCGAATGTTGTATTGCCTGGGAACGAGCCATCGATAAAGGAAAAACATTGGGACTACCGATCGTCAAATTCCGAACAGGTGTGATGTTGGATAAAAATACAGGTGCATTGCCCCAAATGGCTTTACCGGTAAAGCTTTTTGCCGGTGCCCCTCTCGGCAATGGCAAACAATGGATCCCCTGGATACACCATAGCGATGTAATTGGCATGTACCTTTTTGCGCTGGAAAACGAAACGCTGGAGGGCGTATTCAATATGGTTGCCCCTGAGCCCGCCACTAATAAACAATTGACCAAAGC
>CAIPDP010000154.1 GCA_903863845.1 uncultured Mucilaginibacter sp.
AAGCTGAATAGCTATAGTCGCCCGAAGGTAAAGCACCCGCATCCAGCTGGTAACCTTGCCCGGTTCGTGTAAACAGGAAACTATAATTTTTACCCGAATCACTTTTGAGGTCGATCTTCACATCTGGTGTATTGACCAGTTCGAGTGCATCGTTATATAATTCGGCGTTCAGGATCACATTGTCACCTTCGTCAAAAACATTTCTAGCGGGATACACCCTGAATCGCTGCCTGTTAGCATTTGCTGTAAGGTATTGCACACCCTGACCCAGCAATTCATCCATGGCATGGTGGTTGCCGTAGGCCTGGTACTCGGCAAGCGACCAGCGCCATAACCCTTCTCCGGTAAAGGTGGCAGTACGGCGGCCGTTATCTTCGTTAAATGACAATAGTGGATAAGGCGTCGACACTTCGCCTATTTTTTGTTTCAGCAAAACCTGGCCGGGACCTACATAGCGATAGTTGCCAAAAGGCGCTAATAACGGTGGAAATCCGGCGATCTTTTTTTGAGTCGAATCAGACAAGGTAAATAGCGAAAAGCCGGCTACAGCCTCGGGAAATACTTCCTGCATCTGCCCGCGACTTGAGTTTACCTGTACCGATCGCTGTTCGATATCAAACTGTTGCAAGTCGGATTGCGCGCCAAGCATATACCATACCGGCACCTTGCTTTTGGTTATAAAGCTTTGAAGAGTCGCTGCACTGCCCGCGGTACTTTGGTAAAGGATCAATAAGCTGTAATCGGACAGTTTGAGTTTTGGCAGATCGCTGAATAAGCTTGCTTTTACCTCAAAATTCTTATTGCTTTCAATGGATTGCCTGATGACACTGATATCCGGATGCGGACCGTCATACAACAACAATATCTTCTGGCGGGCATCTAAAACTTCTATATATATGGTTTCGGTATTATTCAAAACCGATAATTCGTTCTTAACGGGCGCCACGCTGATGGTGTATTTACGAATGCCTTTTTTATCCGCATTCAACTTTAGGGGGATGATCTTTTTAAATTCATCCGCATTTACATTAATATTCTGACTGGCTACGATCCTTCCATCTTCGGCAACGGTCATGAGCATGGTCCCCCCTTTGGCCTGATAGGCTTCAGCCAAAACTTCGATCATAAAATCGTTTCCAAGGAAGGCCGTTTTATTGTAATTAACATTGCCGATCAGCAGATCGCGCCTGGCAACAGTATCGCCCAAACCTATCGTATAAATATTAGCTTTCAGGTTTTTTGCTTCATAGGTTGGATCGGCTCCCTGGTTATACAGCCCGTCGGTTGCAAGAACAACTGCACCAATGTTCTGATTGATAAAGCGTTCGTTCAGTTGTTTTAATGCCGACGATATATTGGTTTGATTAGTATTAAAATGATCGGAAAGACTATCCTTTAGGATGCGCCCGAAATTGAATTCGCGGACATCGTATTTGTCGCCTAATTGCTGTTTTAATTTGGCAAGATCATTGACAAAATGTTGGGGATTAAATCCCTGCGGCTCAAAAAACCTAACCGATTGCGAATTGTCCTGCGCCACCAACACCAAAGGTTTTTGCTGATCGTAGGTAATGGTGCGTGTTAAAGGCGAAATCAGTAAAAATGCAATAACTGAAACTACGATGGCCCGAACTGCAAACAAAAACGAGGCGAGTTTCTTTTCAAGTCCGGAAGGCTGACGGTACAGCAGCCAGGCATACAGCAATCCCAGCAGCAGACAAACCGGCGTCCACCAGCCCGAAATTGACCCCCAGATTATTGAAAAGAGAAGCTGCATAATGGATTCGACGTTAAACGTAATACGTTTTACGTAATGCTGCAAAATGCGAAATTATTATGAGGATATGGTTTTAAAAGTCAATTCATCCCTATCGACATGGATTCAACTAATACAACTAATTAAACCTTTACAACCAGTACAACTAGATCACAGCATCCCACCATCAACCGGAATAACCTGCCCAGTAATATAGGAAGCCATATCCGAGGCCAGGAATACGCAGCAATTAGCTACATCTTCGGTTTCGCCGCCACGTTTCAGTGGAATTGTTGCTGCCCAGCCTTCAACTACTTTGGGGTCAAGCACCTCGGTCATTTCAGTTTTGATAAAACCGGGGGCCACGACATTGGTACGGATATTTCTTGAACCTAACTCTTTGGCAATAGATTTTGAAAAACCAATGATACCGGCTTTAGATGCGGCATAATTTGATTGGCCTGCATTGCCCTGCACACCTACAACCGAGCTCATATTGATAAAAACACCATCGCGATTTTTCATCATGATACGTGATGCAGCCTTGGTTACATTGAAGATCGATTTCAGGTTTACATCCAAAACTTCGTCCCATTGCTCCTCCGTCATGCGCATCAACAAGCCATCTTTGGTAATGCCGGCATTGTTTACTACAATTTGCAGTGTACCGAAATCAGCAACGATATCGGTAATAAGTTGTTCTGCCTGGTCGAATTTAGAAGCATCTGAGCGATAGCCTTTTACTTTGGTACCAAACTTTTGCAATTCCTCTTCAAGCGCCTGTCCTTTTTCGACCGACGATAAATAAGTGAACGCCACATTGGCGCCATGTTCAGCAAATTTTTCAGCTATTTTACGGCCTATACCCTTTGAGGCGCCGGTAATAAGTGCAGTTTTTCCTTCCAGTAATTTCATAAAAGTTCAGCTTTGTTTTCGGGGTTCGAAGATAGGAAATTAAGTCGGGAAGTCCGAGGGAGTTCGCAAGTCAGAAAGCCCGGAAGAAGAATTTCAATATAGAATTACGAAGTTTTTGAAACTTCGTAATTCTGGCAATGCCTAATGCCTAATGACTACTTCACCAACGGCACAAACTTCAACGACACCGAATTCACACAATGGCGAACATTCTTTGGCGTAAGGTATTCCCCTTCAAAAACGTGACCCAGG
>CAIPDP010000155.1 GCA_903863845.1 uncultured Mucilaginibacter sp.
AAAGAAGATCAAAGAGTTTGGTTACGAAATAACCACCAAAACTCAGATCTACGAAAAAGCATTAGCCGACCTGGAAGGCCGCCGCGCCGACCTCGACGCTAAGAAAGCCGAACTGGGTACCATTACTTCAGAAACTGAAAAGGAAGAAAACGAATTGAATACCGAAGCTGAAAAAGCTACTAAAGGTATTGAAGAGCGTTTACTGGTTGCTTACAACCGTTTGCGTAACAACGCTAAAAATGGTCTTGCTGTTGTAACCATCCAGCGCGATTCATGCTCTGGTTGCTTTAACCAGATCCCGCCACAACGCCAATCGGATATCCGTCAGCGCAAAAAGATCATCGTTTGCGAGCATTGCGGCCGTATCCTGGTTGATGAGCAAATGGCATTGGAAGTAGAGACTGCGTAAGTAGTTTATACCCTTTTTCTATAAAATTTAAAAGCGCTTCGTTTCGGAGCGCTTTTTTTTGGACCGTTGATTCGTGTGATGCTGTTGATTTCGCTGAATAGTAATATAGTTTAAGGTAAAAAATCCGCTTCAATCGTCTCAAATCCCAAAATCGTGTTCAAACTCATGAGGTATTTTTAAGAACAGCTAGTCATCGTTATCTATTATTAAGATTCTGCGCGTTGTCTCATTAAATACCACAACTGTGCTTCCTTTTCGGTGTTTAATAGTTTTTGTTAGGATATTGTCGCTCTTGTCGATAGCCGGATCATCGTTAAATTTCAAATCATACAAATCGCTATCTTTATTTTCACCAAATCCATTTTCCTTTTTCTCGAAATAAGTCTTTACTTCCTTTTGGGATGATTGATCGTAACTAATTACATAGAACGTTTTACCGTTACTATAAGCATAACTTATTCCTGCGGTATTAATTTTTAATCCCGGGCAATAACGTGCGAATTTGGTTTTGGCGTCGCCAACAAAATTGCAGCTGCTGGCGATAAAAAATATAGCCAATAGAGTTACTAGAATTTTGCGGGTTGACTTACGCATGGTTTTAGGGATTGGAGCTGAAATTTAAATAAAATCCTCCGCAATCAGCTCAAATCCAAAAATCGTGTCCCAAATAAAATCAACGCAATCTGCTAAATCACACGAATCAGCGGTTCAGACAATATATGTTGCTTCGTACCTCGCCATGACGCGTGGCGTAGGAAGTGTGTAGGGGCGAGGAGGAAACTTAAGGGTTTTGCGTTCAGGAGATATTTCTTCTATGGACAAACATCCGCCGCTCATGGCCGCGGAGGCCTAGTTACTTTGCTGCGCCAAAGTAACCAAAGGCGCTCCCGTCATCGCAAATCCCTCTTTGCCCGCAGGCCTTCACCCCTGCAAAATAAAACAGAACCCCAGGCTGCAAATCTTTGTCCCGGATTACCTTACTAATTCATTAACCTGCAATGGACAAATCTTTGATGCCTTTGTTGCACTTACCCAGCCCTGTTCTGTTTTATTTTCACCCGAGGCTGCTGCGATGACACCCACAGGCCAACGCTTTTTTTTCTGGTATTGGAAAATATGTCCTTGCGAGGAGCCAGCCAGGGATTGCGGGCTGGCAGCGACGTGGTAATCGCAAGGTATGCCTTTATGCCATCATCCAACAAATCCCTAAAATCCCAAAATCGTGTCTTAAATCGTGTCCTAATCGTGTCCAAATAGATTCATCTGCCTCCCCTTCCTCGGCACAAATAAACTATGATCAAACTCAGGCATGCTGCGGTTGCCCATGAAGCGGTTGACCGACATGCGGAAAAGCTGATGTATTGATTCAGCCAGATTGCCCTCGCCTTTCATCCGCCGGCCGAATTCGCTGTCGTTCAGTTTACCATCGTGGCAGGCTTTGATCATGTTGAGCACCTTTTCGGCACGGTCGGGGTAGGTTTTGTGGATCCAGTCGGTAAACAGTTCGGCGATGCTGCCATTGAGCCTTACCATCGTAAAACCTGCTGCCAGTGCACCCCTGTCGGCCGAAGCCCTGATCACTGATGGTA
Organism: uncultured Mucilaginibacter sp.; assembly: GCA_903863845.1. Classification (GTDB taxonomy): domain Bacteria; phylum Bacteroidota; class Bacteroidia; order Sphingobacteriales; family Sphingobacteriaceae; genus Mucilaginibacter. The sequence continues at coordinate 1,999 of CAIPDP010000155.1, forward strand.
TCTCGTTGCTATTAAGCCCGGGGATAACCGGAGCCACCATTACCCTCACTGGTATACCATTGCCGCTAAGGGCCTGTATCACCGCCAGGCGGCCGGTAGCCGTTACTGTGCGTGGCTCCAGCTTTTGGCGTAACTGTTCATTCAGGGAGTTGAGCGAAACATTTACCTGTACCAGGTTGAGTTTAGCCAATTCGCCGAGGATATCCAGGTCGCGGAGAATAAGGTTGTTTTTGGTGATGATGCTCACCGGATTACGGTATTTGAGGAAGAGTTCAAGCAGCGAGCGGGTGATCTTCAGCTTTCGTTCCAGGGGTTGATAGCAGTCGGTATTACCCGATAGCAGCAATGCCACCGGCTGATAATTCTTTTTATTGAAATATGCTTCCAGCAATTCGGCGGCGTTACGTTTTACGATGATCTTCCGCTCAAAATCGAGGCCCGCACTAAAGCCGAAATATTCGTGGGTGTTGCGGGCATAGCAATACAGGCAGCCATGCTCACATCCCTGGTAGGGATTGATGGAATACATGTGCCACAGGTCGGGACTTTCAGATTCACTGACGATCTTTTTCGGCGTTTCTTCGTAGACCTGCGTGGCAGAGTTTTCTAACAAGGGTTCGTCCAGGCCCTCGACATGGGTTAGCACATATTTGTTTTTCAGGTATTTGTTGTGTGGATTTACCTGCGCACCTCTGCCTTTAAAAAATTGCGGATTTTCTTCATGTGACATGCAGTAAAAATGCTAAAAATATTAGCAAAATATCACATTTCGATCAATTTATTTTTGATGGCATACAGCACCAGTCCGATACGACTTTTGATGCCAAGCTTCTCGAAAAGCTGGTCGCGGTAACCGTCGACTGTGCGCGAGCTGATACACATGTGTTCGGCAATTTCTTTGTAGGTAAGCTCGGTTGAAGCCAGTTTCAGGAATTCCACCTCCCGGTTATTGAGTTTGGCCAGGGTATAATCAATATTGATGTTATGCACCAGATGGCGGGTAACAAATTCCGGGTAATAGATCTCGTCGCGGGATACCTTTAATAAGGCTTCCTCAAAATCTACCGGTTCCGAATCCTTCAGCAGGTAGCCCTTAACGCCCATCCGAACCATCGTTAGTACCTTTTCGGCATCGGCAAACATGGACAGAACGATGATTTTGATATCAGGGTGATTATGCCGCAGCCATTTGGCTGTAGATATGCCATCCATTTTAGGCATACTGATATCCAGCAGGATGATATTTGGTTTAAGTTTAGCGTTGATCTTGCGGATCATATCCTCGCCGTCACCAGCCTCAAAAAGAATATTGTAGCGTTGAAATTTGTTGATGATGGAGGCTATTCCACTTCTGAATAGCCGATGGTCGTCAACTAAAGCTATTTGAATGGGTTGCTCCATTAGAATTAAATTGTTTTAAAGGATATAGCTCTACGCACACCCGGCAGCCTTTGCCCGGTGCACTGTCAATAGTTGCCTTCCCACCGATCATGGCAGCCCGGTTTTCGATATTGCGTAAACCGGACCCACTTTTATTTTCAACCGAAGCCGGCGTAAATCCCGATCCGTCGTCTTTGAGTGTTAAATTAAATAAATCCTCCCTGTACTGCAAGCTGATATTAAAATGTTTTGCGCCTGAATGTTTCAGCGCGTTATTAATGCTTTCCTGTAATATCCTGAATAATACCAGTTCCCGTTGTTCGCCAAGGGAGTATATTTTGCCAGATATTGCATAGGACACTTTGATCACATCACTTTTATTCATCCGCTCAACTTCCTTTTCGATGGATTTTGCAAGACCGGCAGAGGCAATATGCTCAAAACTCATGCTTTTCGACATATCCCGCAGATCGATAATAGTTTGCGAAAGCAATTCGCGACTATCATTCAGTTTGGCTTTATTAGCTTCATCGAGTCCGTTTCCTAACGAACGCATCGTAAGTTTTACAAATGACAATACCTGGGTAATGTTATCGTGGATCTCTTTGCTGATCTGTTCAAAGGTTTGTTCCTGTATTTCTACCTGCGTTTTCAGTAATTCCTGCTGAAATATTGCCTCGCGCTCTTCCTGCTCTTTTTTGTTTTTTACCTGCCGGTTGCGGTAAAGGACAACGAAATAGATAACGCAACCAACCAGAAAAGCAAATAAGATACCAGTTAATAGGAGTGCCTGACTTAAATCATCATTCTTATTTGGCGTGTGAGGCGTGAGCATTCAGCTTTTTGTTAAACCTTGATGAATCTATAAAAATTGCAGTACCCAAAAGTAAATTCAATAACATGTCGCTTGCATTCCAAAAATAATGAACAACAGGGTACACGGAATTTTTAGAGTAATAATTTACTAAATAATCATTCAGGAACATCGTTGTAGAGTTCAAAAGCACAGCGATATTAAACCAAAAATTGCCCTGTTTGATTATATTAATTTCCAAAGGCTCAGCCAGCATTTGTTTAAAATACAACAGAGATAAAATGATAAACAATACCTTATTGATCACCATTGCATTTCCAGGGAAAGTTATAGAAACCGGTTGAAGGAATATAGAGTTGAAAATATAAAATAATAAAATTATCGGTATTGCGATTCTCATCGCATTTTTGATAATTTTTTCGGTTAGCAGTTGGAAGTAAATTAGAGTAATTAAAATAAAATCTACAAAGGTTTCAATATTCAAGATCAAATAATTATTTCCAAAATAGATAATGAAATACCTATTAGCAATATTGTTAACTAATAAAAATAATAAATAAAAAGCTAATATTTTAAAGGGCATGGATAGCTTTTTATAGCGCACCATGCCTGTAACTGCTGAAAGAAAACTTAAAAATAATCTAAATACTAAAAATAACATTTAATAATAATATAATTTCTAATTACAGTATGGCGGACAAGGTGGTACGCCAGAAATTACATCCCCCGTAGCTACGAAAGGCGCTGCGCCAGGTGTTGAATTTGGCACTGAGCCCGAAACGGTCAGGGTATGTACTTTGTCAGGTTTGCCCACAAAATCAGGATGCTTGGCGAAATATACGTGTATTCCGGCAACTTTTTCATCTTTAAGGAGACTTTCTATGCTCTCGCGGTCGATAAAAAAACCTTTTAAAAAATGTCCGTCCGGTGTTTTCCAGGCATGTTCGCCGGCTGCCTCGTTACTGTCTTGAAATTCCTTCTTTAGGCTCTTAGCCAATTCAGGATCGATTTTACTTGTCATAATAATGTGTTAGGGTTAGTGTTAATGAATTCTCCAATTTATTAAAAAATTAAAATAATAGGCTACCGTTTTTTAACGGTATTTCGATGTGTAAAAAACGCCAGTTTAATTTTTAAAATATTGAAAATGAGTGAAATAAAAACTAAATTAAAGCCAGAAAACTTTCCTTTCAGTTAATAAATGTTTTCAACCTTCGAGCAGGAAAACGAAAAGCTCTTTTGGGCCGTGGGCGCCCATTACTAATGTTTTTTCGATATCAGCGGTACGGCTGGGACCCGTAACTGTTGTCAGCATTGAAGGAAGTTGATTGCCGTATTTATTTTTGATGATCTTAAAGGCGTCTTTCAGATCAAGAACGATCTGCGAAGTATAGGCAAAGACGATATGAACTGGTGGATAAATGCTCAAACGCCGGCCTGACCTATTGCTATTTGACAACAGGATGCTGCCGTTACGTGCTATCAAAGTTTCACATAAAGTAAAACCTACTTCGGCCTGTTCAAAATCCTTATCAGTTTCAAAATAGGGGTAGTCGTATTTTTGGAGTATTTCCTGTAATGCAGGCTCCCAGCAATAGATTTTACGCCACTTTCGTTCTTCAGCAAGGCTCAACAGGTTTTCTATGAATTGGATTTCATCCTCGCAAAAGAAAAATTGCCCCGCTGCAGCAGTAAATTCCTCTGCGAACAGTACTTCGGGCATATCATCTGGTTGCGGGTAATGAGGCAGATCCTCCAGGTTGGGGTACGGGTTGTCCCTCTTCTCGAGCAAAGCTTTGCGTATTTTCTTGAGCAGCTTTTCCTTGGATGTTGTAATGTCCCGCATTTTTTAAATTCGAAAGTCCCGGGTTTTAAGTTCAGAGTCCTTAGTCACGAGTCTTAAGTCCAAAACGGATCAAAAGACTTGAGACTCAGGACTCAGAACTATCAACTCAAGACTTAATATCAAACAGCGTCTTTCTCTTCCGGGTTCCTGTTAAAGGTGCCCGAATGATCAGCTATTCCTTCATGTATCAGATTGCCGGCAGCAGCGTCCTGGTTGCCACCTTCCGGTCCGTTTACAAATTCGTCATACGTGGTACGGTGGTCAAACGGACGTTTGCCTAAAATTTCTTCCAGATCAGATTGAAACAATATTTCTTTTTCCAAAAGTTTATTGGCCAATTTCTCTAAGCCATCACGTTTATCGGTCAGTAATTGTTTGGTCCTTGCATAAACCCTTGTAATTTGTCCGCGAACCTCTTCATCGATCATTTCGGATGTTTTTTCCGAATAAGGTTTGTTGAATTGGTATTCACCTTGCGTGTCATTGAAGGATACATTACCCACCTTTTCATTCATACCATAGATGGTTACCATGGCATAGGCGAGTTTTGTGATTCGTTCCAGATCGTTTTGAGCACCGGTTGATATTTTCCCGAAGGTAATGTCTTCTGCAACACGTCCGCCCATGGTCATACACATACCATCGATCAATTGTTCAGTTGTATACAAAAACTGCTCTTTAGGTAAATACTGCGCATAACCCAATGCAGCAACACCACGTGGTACAATAGAAACTTTAACCAGCGGGTCAGCATATTCCAGGAACCAGCCTGCGATAGCGTGACCAGCTTCGTGGTAAGCCACGATGCGTTTTTCTTCCGGAGAGATGATCTTATTCTTTTTTTCCAAACCACCGATCACACGGTCGATAGCATCCTGGAAATCAGCCATGTCTACCGCTTCTTTATTTTTACGGGCAGCTATCAGTGCAGCCTCGTTACAAACGTTAGCAATTTCGGCGCCGGCAAAACCAGGTGTTTGTGCCGAAAGTTTTTTGGCGTCAACGCCTTCGGCCAGTTTAACCGGTTTTAAATGCACTTTAAATATTTGTTCGCGGCCAACCAGGTCGGGTTTATCAATGGATACCTGCCTGTCAAAACGACCGGGGCGAAGCAATGCAGAGTCTAATACATCCGGACGGTTGGTTGCTGCCAGGATGATGATACCGGAGTCGGTTCCAAAACCATCCATTTCAACCAGCAACTGGTTCAGTGTATTTTCGCGTTCGTCATTACCGCCTACGATATTGTTTTTTCCACGGGCACGGCCTATGGCGTCAATTTCGTCGATGAAAATGATACACGGCGCTTTGTCTTTAGCCTGGCGGAACAGGTCACGAACCCGTGAAGCACCTACACCAACAAACATTTCAACGAAATCAGATCCTGATAATGAGAAGAAGGGTACTTGTGCTTCTCCTGCAACTGCCTTTGCCAATAATGTTTTACCAGTACCCGGCGAGCCGATCAATAAAGCACCTTTAGGTATTTTACCGCCCAGATTGGTGTATTTTTTTGGATTTTTAAGGAAATCGACGATTTCCATTACCTCCTGTTTTGCTTCTTCAAGACCGGCTACATCATTAAAGGTGACAGATACCTGTGCCTCTTTATCAAAAAGTGTTGCCTTTGATTTGCCGATATTAAATATCTGGCCACCAGGTCCGCCACCGCCACCGCCCGACATACGGCGCATGATGAATATCCAAACCGCAGCAAACAATACGATCATGATAACACCCTGGAACAACACACTCGAGAAGATACTGTTGGGTTGAGTATATTCAATTTGTACTTTTTCGGCTTCGGTGAAATCCTTTTCAGCTGCGGCCAGGTGTTGGTTCAGCGTTTCATAGGAAGCATCGGTGAAATAATACTGCGGACCGGGGCTGGTAGCGCCACCAATTGCTCTTTGGGTTTGTATGTTTTTGTAAAAATCAGGCCTGGCTTTTATCGCCTCAGGTTTTATGGTTACCTCAACTGTTATCAGGTCGCCGTTTTTTGAGACCTGTAGTTTCTCCACATCATGGTGCTTTAGCATATTGGTCTCGAAAGACTGATAGCTTATTTGTTCGGCACTGTTACCATTAAAAAAGTATCCAACACCCAGTAGTATCATAATAACAATAGCGTAAAGCCACATAATATTGAACTTGGGCGGCTTTGAAGTAGGCTTCTTGCTTGATATTTTTCGTATAGGTTTTGGAATTTCGGGTTTATTATCTTTCATTTTTTTAAGCTCAATCTTAATAATTATTATGTTAACCTGGTGAGGTTTTGGCCGGATGTAATGCAACCGGGCTTTTCAGTGCGAATGGTTCAGGCGCTTTTATAAAATTTTATATCTGCATCTCCCCACAAATCCTCTACTCCGTAATATTCGCGTTTATCTGTTCTAAAAATATGTACTACCACGTCGATGTAGTCTAACAATATCCACTCGGCATATTCAAGACCTTCTTTCCTCCAGGGTTCCTGTTGGGTCGCCTTAAAAATTTCTTCTTCAACGCTGTTGGCTATGGCTTTTACCTGGGTGGATGAATCGGCATGACAGATAACAAAATAATCAGAAACCGAACTAAATATATTACGAAGGTCTAACCTCACTATCTCATTTCCCTTTTTTTCCTGCATGCCATATATGGCCAGTTCGGAAAGATAAGCGGATTCTTTTAACGCTTTGTTTTTTACCATCAAAAAGAATTAGTTTTGAACGCTCTTGGTTTATACATTATTATACTTTGCAAAATAACATATTTTCAGGATTATTTGTTGGACAAAATTTAATCACAATTCAACAAGTTGACTCAACAAATAATTTCTTAAAGAATTTATTGTCAAATACCAAGCCAGTTTCAGAGGGTACGGTCATTATGGCAGACAGCCAATACGCGGGTAGGGGGCAGCAACAAAACCGCTGGCATAGCGAAGCGGGCAAAAACCTAACTTTTAGTCTGCTACTCAGACCGGTTTTTTTACCGGTCACCCAGCAGTTCGACCTTACCCGGGCGGTGAGTTTGGGCATCGTTAATGCATTAAGGCCCTATTTAGGCGATGAACTTAAAGTTAAGTGGCCCAATGACATCTATTATAAAAACGCAAAACTTGGCGGTATATTGATCGAAAACCTGCTTCAGGGTGCCCAAATAAAAAACGCCATAATTGGCATAGGATTAAATATCAACCAGGAAATCTTCCCGGCCGAAGCCGGCAACCCGGTATCAATGAAACAAATCTTACACCGGGATTATGATTTAAAAATATTATTATCAGAAATTTGTAAAAATATTGAAACAGCCTATTTAAGCCTTAAAGCAGGCAGATTTTCTGATGTAAGGAAAGCTTATTTAGAACGACTATATATATTGAATGAGGATAAAATATTTAAAGTAAGCGGCCGTTTAGTAACAGGAAAAATAATTGATGTAAGGGAGCAAGGTTTGTTAGTTTTAGAAACGGCGGATGGCTTACTGGAGTTCAATCAAAAGGAAATAGAGTTTTTGCACAAATAATATACAATAATGAAACGTATTATACTACTAATATCTATGCTGGCAATTGGCAGTGCCGTATTCGCCCAGATTGAAAAACCAGTTAAATGGTCCTATGCCGCCAAGAAGGTAAGCAATACCGAGGCAGTTATTTTCCTACGGGCTACAATTCAGCCGGGATGGCATATTTATTCGCAGAATGTTAAGGATGGGGGGCCTATTAAAACTACCTTCACCTTTACGCCTTCAAAGGATTATACGCTTGTCGGGAAAACCGCCGAGCCCGTGCCAGTTACCAAATACGAAGAAGCCTTTAAAATGGACGTAAGTTATTTTGAGAATACCGTTACTTTTCAGCAAAAGATAAAATTAAAGGCTGGTGGTTTGGCTGCTATCAAAGGGCAGCTGGAATTTATGACTTGTAACGATCACAAATGCCTTCCTCCCGAGGATATTGATTTCAGCATTCCATTAGGTAAATAAGAAACGCTGAAAAAAAATGACCTCAAACACCAAAAGGATCGCAATGCGCCTGGTTATTGCTGTTGCTGTAACACTGTTGATCAGCTTATTTGCGGGCAGCGATAAAACTTACGCTTTTCAAAAAAAGGCGGATACCGTAGCGAGTTCGGATGTAAAGTTTACGGATATACCTACTGCAGCAGATAGTCTGGCAGTTATCAAAAAGCAACAAGCTGAAAAATCCAAACAGCATCCGGTAAATCAGACTGCGCAACACGAAAAACCCAGAACATTATGGCAGGTTTTTATTGCCGGATTATTAGGGGGCTTCCTGGCTTTATTGATGCCATGTATCTACCCCTTATTGCCTTTGACCGTCAGCTTTTTTACCAAAAGAAGCGCTAACAGGGCAAAAGGTATATTGCATTCCATCATCTATGGTTTGTCTATCATTGTCATTTATGTTACGCTGGGGTTGGTCATTACTTTGCTATTCGGATCAGATGCTTTGAATGCCTTGGCTACCAATGGAGTTTTTAATTTGTTTTTCTTTTTGTTGCTGGTATTGTTCGGTATCTCGTTCCTTGGTGCGTTCGAACTAACATTACCCAGTTCACTCGCTAATAAGCTGGATGCCAATTCGGACAAGGGCGGAACCATCGGGATATTTTTTATGGCAGCAACGCTGGTGGTGGTATCTTTCTCCTGCACCGGTCCTATCATCGGATCGTTACTGGTAGATGCTGCTTCTAAAGGCGATAGGCTAGGACCCGCATTGGGCATGTTTGGCTTTTCGCTTGCACTGGCTTTGCCCTTTACTTTGTTCGCATTATTCCCTTCGCTCCTTAAAAGTTTACCAAAATCTGGTGGCTGGTTAAATAGCGTTAAAGTTGTTTTAGGCTTCCTGGAACTGGCTTTTGCGCTTAAATTTCTTTCTAATGTCGACCTTGCTTACCATTGGAACTGGTTCGACCGGGAAGTTTTTCTTTCGATCTGGATCGCAATTGGTATACTTTTAGGCCTGTACCTTATCGGAAAGATCAGATTTTCGCACGATAGCGAAACATCCACTCTTTCGGTACCACGTACATTTCTGGCGATCGTCGTGTTCGCCTTTGTCGTTTATCTGATCCCGGGAATGTGGGGAGCACCACTTAAAGTGGTAAGTGGATTTTTACCGCCACCTGCAACACAGGATTTTGATCTGTCCAGACTAAGCTCGTCGGCTGCAGCTGCTCCGGTACAAAATGTGTCGATCAAAGAGAAAAAATATGAAGATGTGTTCAGAAGAGGCAAACACAACGGTCTTAATGAATGGTACGATTATGAGCAGGCTTTGCAAGTATCAAAGGAATTAAAGAAACCTGTATTGATCGATTTTACCGGTTGGAATTGCCCCAATTGCCGCAAAATGGAGAACGATGTTTGGTCGAATGCTCTGGTATTTAAACACATGCAAAATGATTTTGTATTACTGGAACTTTACGTCGATGAAAAAAAGGATCTGCCAATCGCTGAACAATATACATCGACTTACAGCGGCAAGCATATTACCAGCATAGGCGCTAAAAACAGCGATTACGAAGCAAAAGATTACAGTACCAATTCTCAGCCTTTTTACGTAATTACCGACAGTCAGGGTAAGGTACTGGTACCGCCGCAGGGTGCAAATTACAATGCTGATAATTACATAAATTTTCTGGAAAGCGGTTTAAAAGCTTATCAAAACAGTCATTGAGTCAAAAATAAATGTAAATTCGCGCTGTTATCGGATGGTGTTCTATACAAACTATCGGTAACGTAGTGTTTATATTGTTTATTTAGTTTTGTGACAGTTGGTACTGTCCATCATATAATGGCCCAGATAAAAAATATCGGACTTTTTACATCAGGAGGCGACGCTCCGGGGATGAATGCTGCCATCAGGGCAGTAGTACGTACAGCTTTATACCACGAAATTGAAGTTACCGGTATCAGGCGGGGTTTTGAAGGGATGGTCAGCGGTGATTTTTTCCCATTGAACCGTAAGTCTGTTTCCAATATCATCCAGCGCGGCGGCACTATCCTGAAAACAGCGCGTAGTGCACAGTTCAGACGCCCTGAAGGACGCCAGGCTGCCTATGAGCAATTGAAGAAATTCAATATCGATGCCTTGATCGCTATAGGTGGTGACGGCACCTTTCGCGGGGTAAAAACCTTTTCTGAAGAATATTCGATCCCTATCATCGGCCTTCCGGGTACTATAGATAACGACCTTAACGGTACCGATTTTACCATCGGCTATGATACGGCAATAAATACCGTGATCAATGCGGTTGATAAGATACGCGATACTGCCGAATCGCATGATCGTTTGTTCATCATTGAGGTGATGGGTCGTGATTCAGGCATGATCGCATTGCGTACCGGTATTGCAGCAGGCGCCGAAGGTATCATTATTCCTGAGAGCGAATTTGGCGTTGAGCGACTGTTTGATCGTTTGGCTAATGGCCGTAAAGATAAAACATCGCGTATAGTGATCGTAGGCGAAGGCGATGGCGACGAGAGTAAGGCATTTGATATTGGTAAACAGGTAAAAGAAAGATTTCCTCAGCTGGATACCCGTGTTTCCATACTCGGGCACATTCAACGCGGTGGTAAGCCAACCTGTATGGACCGTGTGCTGGCAAGCCGTGTAGGCGCTGCTGCAGTTGAGGCATTAAAGATCGGTTATCGTGGAGATATGGTTGGTTTGATCAATAATGAAGTTGTATTTACCCCATTCGGACATGCCATTAAACACAATACCGAGATCGATCCGAATTTGTTGCGTATCGTCGAGATATTGTCTTTATAAATAAGATTTCTGATCTATAAAGGTCTTGTTGACGATAAGGCGTATCACTTCATCAATCTCGCTGGTTACCGTAAACATATGCTCGATGATCTGGGCATTATCGGGATTGTTAAAATTTTCGCGGTCGATAATATTGATCAGACCAAGCATACTGGCCACCGGGCGTCGCAATTCGTGTGAACTTAATGAGGCTATATTTTGCAGTCGCTCATTTTGTTTGATCAATGCTTCCTCTGTATTCAAAATGGCAGTTACATCCCTGGCAAAACAGCCAACGCCAATGATCTCTTCCTTGGTGTCCTTGTAAATAGGGTTGAAACTTATTTCAAAATGTCGTATCTGTTTGGTTTTTGGGTGGCGGCTATCATGGCGTGTCACAAATCTTTCGCCCGATAATGCCCTATCATAATAGGTTCGCCATTCATTTCGAACTTTTTCTGTGCCTCCTGAATGGCTATAAGCATCATCGCCTTCGTTGGGTATTACACCTATATTATTACTGATCTGTTTGCGGTAGGCTGAATTCATGTAAACATAGCGCCCAAGGCGATCAATTGACCAGGTGAGGTCTTCGGTGGCATTGATCAATGCTTCCAGGTTATTTTTTGTCCATGCTATTTCTTCAGCAGCTTTCAGGGCATCGCCGTCCCTATCAGGATTATTGCCGGTATGATCAAGTTCCCTGATAACAGTTAGCGTTATATTATGACCCGAGGCATCATCATGAATGATACGTTGTTGATAATTGATCCATTTAAAATCGCCTGTTTTTGTTAGCGCGCGGTAAACCGGTCTGGTCCAATGGCTATTTTTGTCGGTCCGGCCGGGAATTTCCTGATTAAATTGATCCGGCAGATCGATCAACAGCTTACGGAGTTGAGGATCATTGCGAAGCTCATCGGCGGTATAACCGAAAAGGGTTTCAACCGACGGGCTAATGAACAGAAAATCGCCGGTTTCATTATCAATTGCCCAAACGCAATCGCTGATGGCCGCAAGTAGTTCAGTTAACATAGGTTGTGATCAAATTCGAAAGCTTTATAAATTTGTTTTTATTTTTTACGAAGGTCGTAATAATTTTTCAGCTACCTCATGCCAGTTGTTTACACGTTCATAGTCGGTTATAAAGTGATTATGTGGTGAAGAAAACAATAATGCCCTACCCTTAAAATGTGCGAAGTTGCGGATCCGGTCATCAATCATGATCTGCACATCCACAATTTTATTGCCGCAAAAAATGATGTTTTTCCACCCTATGTAGGGAAAATGCTCGCCCAGCCAGTCGAGTTTATCAACCAGCGAGTTTTTAAATTCCATCGCAGCCGAAACAATATACACATCGTATTTTTTGCAAAGTTCTGGCATTACCTCGAGCGCACCGGGCATCACCTTCAGGTCGCGAAAAAATCCTGGGGCATTGATGTAATCACGCCAGCTTTGGTCGAGATTTGCTGGCAACAGTTGGTGAAACTCTTTGCCATGCATTTCTTCAAGTAATATTTCTGCCTGATGATCCTGCCGGTAAACTTCGATGAATTTGTCGATGGTATCGGCCAAAACCTCATCCATATCTATCGCTAATCGTGCTTTTTGTTCCATAGGTTTGTTGCCCCAATTTGCCAATTATTTTGGAAGAACACGAATTTTAGCAATTTTTCGTGCGATTTGTCTCGTATTTATTTTTTTTCTATCTTTGCAGCCCCGCTGAAAGAAACTCCGGGGTCATGTTGAACACATAAAACTTAAAAATGGCAACTAAGATCAGACTGCAAAGACATGGTAAAAAAGGACGTCCTTTTTACTATATCGTAGTGGCAGACGCGCGTGCTCCAAGAGATGGCCGCTTCATTGAACGTCTGGGTTCATATAACCCAAACACCAATCCCGCTACAATTGACATTAATTTCGAAAAAACACTTGATTGGGTTAACAGTGGCGCTCAGCCTACTGATACCTGTCGTGCGATCCTTTCGTACAAAGGTGTAATGTACAAAAAACACTTAGAGGGTGGTGTTAAAAAAGGCGCGCTGACTGAAGAGCAGGCAGCTGCGAAATTTGAAGCATGGCTTGAGCAAAAAGAAGGCAAGATCAGTGGTAAATCAGAAAATTTAGGTAAAGCGAAAGAAGACGCCCGCAAAGCTGCTTTGGCTGCTGAAGCTAAAAAGAAAGAAGAAAGAGCTGCTGCTATAGCTGCTAAAAATGCTCCACCGGTTGAAGAAGTGGTAGAAGAAGAAGTTCCGGCTGCCGAAGAAACTTCTGATGCTCCTGAAGCATCAGCTGAAGAAAGCGCTGAGTAATAAGGTACCAACAAATTAGCCGGCCAAATCGGTCAGCATGATAAAAAACAAATAGCGGACGTCAATCGTTCGCTATTTTTGTTTAAACTGCTGAGATTCTGTGACGCTCAATGAAAAGCTTTGTGCGCTCTGTGGTTAATTTTATTAAAAGGTTTGCCCCTCAGTTTAGAAGGGGAAAAGCAAAGAACAATGGCATTCGAAGAGTATTTTCGCATCGGTACGTTTATCAAAACCAAGGGTTTAAAGGGTGAGCTGCAGTTTTATGT
>CAIPDP010000156.1 GCA_903863845.1 uncultured Mucilaginibacter sp.
GCAACAATTACAGCTTTTGCGGGGTCGATGCCCAGGGCTTTCCAGTCGATCGATAATCGGATATTTACATCGGTATCGGCCCAGCTGGCAATGGACACCAGGGCACTTTTATCTTTTTTATAAATGGTTGCCAATACTGCCGGATTATTGGTTTTGACCGGATTATTTTCCACCCAGTAGCCGACCATCTTACTACCCTGTATGCCAAAGCTATCCCAAACTTTCCATATCGGACGAGGGTCAGCATTGTCGCTCCAGGGCATCCTGTTGGTCATTCCGTACACCATACCCCGCCATGGGTTGCCGCCGCCCTGCAGCATCTCGCCCATCAGGCCAAATGGTATACCAGACACCTCCGTCATAAAGAAATCAGGCGTATTATGCTCATAATCAAAATACTCTCCAAACCAGAGCCTGTTCAGGTAGGGGAAATTTTCAAGGTACAAATTGGCGCTATTATTAAATCCATCGGCCTTGTCGTATTGGTTTGCCGAATGCAGGTCGATAATGCCGGGATGTCCATCAGCAGTCAGCACTCTTTTTATCCTTTTCATGGTAACCCGGTCAAATGCCACATCGTCAAGGTAAATACCGTCGATACCAACGTTCTGCACCAACCAGTTCATGCCTTCTACATAATAGTTATGCCAGCGGTTCATACCACTGTTGATGATCGCTGCATCATGAAATTCGGGCACATACCATGCGGCAATATAATCGTCCCCCAGATGCTCCTGCAACCACGAATAGCCCCCACCCTTGCCCGGCGAAAATACTTCGTGCCCTAAACTACGCAGCGGGTAAAGTTCCTGGGCGCTATTGGATAACTCGCGGATGGTATTGTAGATCTTCACTTTTAAACCTTTGCTATGGGCTTCATCAATATAGGCCTTCATTGCATCGTGGGCAATAAATGGATAGTTGATATAAGGGTTTATCGGCGTTCCGTGGTGAATATTTACAACGGTTGCATCGGTGGCTTTGATCGTATCCAGGTTTTCGTATTTATGGTAGAACCGGGTAGCCCATTGAAAATCAGTATTGATGGCATGAAAGGGCGTGATCAGCAAATTAAAATTATAGTAGAGGACATCCCCTTTTTTCATTGTCCGAGAGCCGCTGTAATTATTGACCCAAACCGTACTATCTGCTTCCGTGATCCGGATACCGCCTTTGTTATCATTGCCCCATGATGTTGGCAACAACAAAGGCCGTTGCAAATAGAAATTGGTGTTCAATGGCCTTACATAATGTTCATCGCGTAAAGAATATTGTAAACCGGCATTAACATCACCTATCCAGGCACCATCCTGGTTCTTATTGGCAACATCCCATTTCCATTCAAAGCTGGATGGGCGTTTCTCGCCTTTTAAATTAAGTCCCATCATATACTTCGCCGAGTTTTGGTTAAGTGGAATATGTAAGCGCAGATCATTGAAACTGATATCTTCTAACGCGGTTACTTTAACGGTATAAGCAATAAATCCGTCGAATTCTAACGATCCTTTGACATCCATCTGCAGTCCGGAAATCGTGTTTTTTGCTTCCCATTTAACGGTGCCCGGACTTGTTTGAGTGAAATTTAACCCGGCAGCATTCCATAATAGCTTTTTGCCGTCCTTATCTTCCAACATAAAGCTGATCGGCTTGTTAAGTACTTGTTTTGGATGATTGGTCATGCCGGTCATCTCGGGTGTAAAAAACGTTTCGATCTTTGCCGGGAAACCTGAATTATCTAAAACTACTGCCCTTCCCAAAAGAGAAATCGTGTTTTGATCTACTTTAAGTGGTATATATGGTTTGATCACCCCATTTTGCTGCGCCAGGGTTGAATTAAGCCAGGTAAGGCGGGTTTGCAACTGCGGTTCATCTACTCCCCCATTTTTCGCAAACTTTGCATTTACTTTGATCGTGATATTGATAGAAGAAGGCGCTGCATTCCTGGCACTCAGCGTTACTTTGCCCTTGTAAAGTCCGGCAGCTATATCCGATGGGATGTTAACCAGTACCCAAAGTGCCTGCACATCCCCCTGCTTAATGTCTACATCTTTTGTAAACGTTTCTCCTTTATAATCCACACCAGCTGTATTGAGGCAGGAAATGGCTTTAGATGAAATTAAGCCGCTGGTAGCGTTCCGCAGATCAGAAAAACTCAAATTAACATCTTCGAGATTTTGTGCAAACGGGAATACACCCAATTGATAAGTGAAGTTTTCACCTCGGTCTGTTTCAGCATAAAAATTATTTTGCAAGCGCTTACTGAACCACCGTTGGGGCAGATCGTGCTTCATTTTAATGGGATGGGTCCTGTCCTCTGGAAAAACAAGGTATTTTTTCGCTCTGTTCAATTTTTCCAAAGCATTGGTTTCACTTGCCGTGGCGATGACCTCCATAGGGTAAAAACTATTGATCGCGTTGATGGATTCGATTGCTTCAACCTTAGCTTCAACATAATTACCCGATACATTCAAACCAGCCAGCCATTTTGTATCGGCTGTTTGCACAGGTTTTAAATATTTAACGTTAGGATAATTAGACTTACGGTCGACTTTATAAGGCAAATAATAGATATAGTACTTGTTGCTCTGGCCGGGCTTAAAATAAACCGTGCCACTTTCGCGACTGATATTTTGAACGCTGACATTCAGTATTCTCTGGTTGTTGCCGGCATCTACAACAAAGAGTTGTTTATTTTCCGGATGGAGATCATTCCTTCGCCAATTAATGACCGCTTTGGCCACCTTGCCGCCATTGGGAATAAGCGACAATACAACCCGTTGATTGCCCAGCGAGTCGGCATCCCAGCTATTATTACCATTAATATATTTTACCTCCTGAGCCGAACAAATGCTACCAACTAATAGCAGTGCGATTAAACAAATATTTTTCATCTTACCATATTTAATATTATGTGTGCGCACACATTGCGCTTTGCGAATATAGTTCAAAATACAATATAGCAATTGACGAATTGATTTTCGAATATAAAGGAAGGATTCAAAAAAATGATCGTTTTCATTCTGTGCTATTGCTTAGCATAGCAAAATCACCTGATCGTTAAAAAAGAAAAACCGGACCCAAAAGGATCCGGCTTTAGAAAAGTTATTTAATACCCCTATTAAAATAACTAACCAAAGGAAAAGAATATTTAGGGCTTCTCCAAATTTTGGATGTAATAATTTGTAAAAAAAATACAGTACAATTTTAAGTTGAAGTTAAGTTAATATTAAATCACAAACTGGCTAAATCAATTAATTATTTGAATTAAACTGTTGAACGAATAACCCTACCGAGTCGAAAAAAATCAAAAAAACCGCGCCGTTTGGGGCGCGGTTTTTTTGATTTCATTTATTAAGCATTTTGTATCAAATCATTCAAATCGTTTGATCCGGCTTTAATGCGCGATTTAAGCTTATCAGACGCTTCTAATCCAGGCTCAGCTAATTGATGCGACTTATTTTTGGCTTTGTTCACCAGATCGTCCTTCAAGCTTTCAAGCTCATTTACAGAGTCTTTGAATTTCGATTTTGAACGCTCAATAGCATTGGTCCCGTATTCTCTGAGGCTATTCGCCGCCAATTCGGCTTTATTTCTGACCGAGCCAGTCAGGTCGTTTACATAATCAGAAATTTCTTCCCTAAGCTCCGAGCCACTTGCCGGTGCCAAAAGCAAAGCTACGGCCGCACCCACGGCTGCGCCTGCTAACAGTGCTACTATAATTTTCCCCTGGTCTCTCATAATATGTAAATTTCGAATGTTTATATATAAATAACAAACCTTTAGCCTAAGTGTTTATCTTTTATTTTAAAACTTCAAATTAATCAGGAATGGCTATTAAATAAAAAAGTCACAGCTTTTGGCTGTGACTGTAAGCTTGGCAGTGGTATTATTTATAATTAAATAACTTTTACTTTTACTGCATTGAGGCCTTTACGTCCATTTTCAACTTCGTATTCAACGTTGTCGTTTTCGCGGATCTCATCGATCAGGCCAGATGAATGCACAAAAATATCCTGGCCACCTTCAGCAGGTACGATAAAGCCAAAACCTTTTGTTACATTGTAGAATTTAACGGTTCCTTGTTTTTGCATTAGAATTAATATTTAAAGGCGCCAAGGTAGGGATAATTATTTATTTACAAACAAAATCAGCCAATTTGAAGCTAAGGATGTTACGGGTTTCTAAGTAAATATCCTATTACATTTGATTTATACGACCTGTTGCTGCCCTATTAAAAGCCAAACGTTTTGTCGAAAAGTCGGCTCCCCAGATGAGTTCTTAGGAGAATGCCAGCAACCAGCACAGGCAACAACTCGCCCCTTTTTATTGCTTTCGGCTTATACCTGACAAGACATCGTAGAGATAAGGATCCCTGAAATCGGGTGTAAAATGGAGCACATTATTTAATTGGGCAAATGCAACTGGTTGATGGGTAGTAGTAAGCACAATTGCCGGCATACCTGCATTTTGTGCCGACTCAACCCCTTTGGGCACATCTTCGAAGACAAGACAGTCTTTTGGTGGCACGTTCAATAATCCGGCTGCTTTCAGAAAGGTTTCGGGGTGTGGCTTACTTTGCAATACATCGTCGGCACTAACGATCGCGCTGAAATAATGCCTGATATCAAGGTTATCCAACACGAAATCGATATTAAATGGTATGGCGGCCGAACCAATTGCCATCGGCACTCCCATCTGATAAGCCTTTTCCAAAAATTCGCTCAGCCCGGAAATTAATTTCAGATTAGGAAGAAATTCCTCCTGGTACCGTTGCTCTTTCTCCAACGACAAGTTGTCCATCTCGGCTTCTGTAAATTTGCCGGCACCAAACAATCGAATCAACACCTCCTGATTTTTCCCGTACATCTGGGGCTTAACTTCATCCCAGGTAAAACTCCCTCCGAGAATATTGTTCAAAAGGTATAGCCAGCCGCGGGTATGGAAATCCATATCATCGATCATGGTACCATTAAGGTCGAATATTAGGGCTTGCATTTTAGTGATTAGTGATTAGTTAACTGGTGATTAGGTTGGATTGGGTTGGATTAAGTTGATTAAGTTCAGTGGGTTGATTGGGTTGGATTGAATTGAATAAGTTTTATTAAACTATAATCATGAATTAGCATTCTGTATAGCTGTCGGTACAACCTAATCAACTTAATCCAACCCAATCCAACTTAATCAACTTAATCAACTTAATCAACAAATTCCTTACCGAAAAAACACCTCACTCCACCTAAGCTCGTTCTTCAACTGTCGCAGCTCAGTATTTTTACCGATCAGTACCGATTCGATGCCTGCTATCGCTGCGAAATCGTCTAAATGTTCGGTTGTTAAATTCTGACTGTAGCAAGTGTGGTGAGCTCCACCAGCTAGTATCCAGGCGGCGCAACCGGTTTTCATATCAGGGTAAGGCTTCCACAATACGCGGGCAACAGGTAGTTTTGGCAGATCTTCTTTAGGTGTTACTGCCTCAACCTCATTGATCAATAATCGGAATCGATTGCCAAGGTCGACAATAGATGCGTTTAATGCAGGTCCACCAGCCACATTGAATACAAGCCTCACCGGGTCAGCCTTGCCGCCAATACCCAGGGGATGTATTTCGCATTTCGGCTGGCCATCAGCGATAGATTCGCAAATCTCGAGCATATGTGAACCCAAAACCAATGGATCGGATGGGTCAAAATGGTAAGTATAGTCTTCCATAAACGCATTGCCACCTTTCAGGCCACTGCCCATCACCTTCATGGCTCTCACCAAAGCGGCCGTTTTCCAGTCGCCCTCAGCTGCAAAACCATAACCTTTACCCATTAAACGCTGGGCAGCGATACCAGGCAATTGTACCAGGCCATGCAGATCCTCGAAAGTGTCAGTAAATCCCTTAAAATTTCCGTCTTCCAAAAAAGCCTTCAAACCCAGTTCAATTCGGGCAGCATCACGTAGGCTGGTATAATTTGCGCCACCCTTTTTCAGTGAGGGAACAACGGCATAAATCGCTTCATATTCGGCCGTTAACTGATCAACTTCGGCATCGGTTATCGCGTTAACTACTTTAACCAGATCGCCTACCCCGTGGGTATTTACGGAGTAACCGAATTTCAATTCGGCTTCAACCTTATCGCCTTCTGTTACGGCTACGTAGCGCATATTATCGCCAAAACGTACAAAACGAGCCCCCTGCCAATCGTGCCACCCGGCAGCGGAACGTGTCCAGGTATTGATCTGATCCAATACTTCGCTATCCTGCCAATGGCCCACTACAACTTTACGCTCTAATCGCATACGCGTCATGATAAACCCAAACTCGCGGTCGCCATGAGCGCTCTGGTTCAGGTTCATGAAATCCATATCGATGCTGTTCCATGGAATATCGCGGTTAAACTGGGTATGCAGGTGAAGCAGCGGCTTTTGCAATATTTTCAAACCACCGATCCACATTTTGGCCGGTGAAAAAGTATGCATCCATGCGATAATGCCGATACAGTTTTTTGCCGCATTGGCTTCCTGGCAGATGCTGTATATTTCTTCCGGCGATTTCACGGTTGGCTTAAATACTATTTTAACCGGAATCTGACCGGCCGAATTCAAAGCCCGGGCAATTTGCTCCGAATGTTCGGCCACCTGCTTCAAGGTTTCTTCGCCGTATAAATGCTGACTGCCTGTCACAAACCAGGCTTCATATTGCTTTAAGTCTATCATCGAATTATAAAAAAATTTTCAAGTTAACCATTAAACCATTCACAAATGACCAATGACCAATGACCAATGACCCCCCTATTGCCCATAGTAAGATCCCGGACCATGTTTGCGCTCAAAGTGCTTGTTGATGAGCGATTCTTTCATCGTTTTGCTATCGGGGTTTATCTGTTGGGTTAACAAAGCCATTTGAGCAATAGATTCTAACACAGCGCTATTATAAACTGCCTTTTCAGCCGATTTACCCCAGGTAAATGGAGCATGGTTGCCAACCAGTATCATTTCAACATCCTTATGATCCAGCTTTCTTTCCTGCAAACAATTGATGATCTGGAAACCGGTCTCATATTCGTAGTCGCCCTTTATCGCACTGTCGTCCATTGGTTTTGCGCAAGGCACATCGACGGTTAAATGGTCGGCGTGCGTTGTGCCATAGATCGGGATATCTCTCTGCGCCTGCGCCCAGGATGTTGCATAGGTTGAATGCGTGTGACATATACCGCCTATATCCCAATGCTTGTATAGTACCGCATGGGTTTTGGTATCAGATGACGGGCGCAACAAACCATCTACAATATTGCCATCAAAATCAACGATCACCATTTTTGCTGGCGTAAGCTCAACGTAAGGCACACCGCTCGGTTTTATAGCGAAAACACCCAAATCACGGTCGGCAGCGCTAACATTCCCAAAAGTAAATATAACCAGGTTCAGTTTAGGCAGCTCCAAATTTGCGTCAAAAGCCGCTTCGCGTATGTGCTGATATTTATCCATTTAATTTGAATGTAGTTCGATATATTTCCCGAGTTCATTATAACGTTTGAACTGCTTTTCATATAATTCAGCTTTTGCTTTATCAGGGAAATATTCCTGATCAAAGCCTCCACCCATGGCTTCCATAGCCGCTTGCACATCAGCATATATACCGGCTGCCGTTGCGGCAAACATGGCTGCACCAAGGGCGCAGGTATGCTCAAATTGGTGTATGCGTATAGGCATCTGCATCACGTCGGCCATCATTTGCATGATGTAGGGCGATTTTTTAGCCACGCCTCCAATTCCTATTAATCCTTTTACAGGTACTCCTTCTTCCCTGAAACGCTCGACAATATTTTTAGCACCAAAACAAGTAGCTTCGGCCAAAGCCCTGAATACCCGTGGCGCGTCAGTACCAAGGCTTAAACCACTGATCGCTGCTTTTAATAGCTGATTGGCATCGGGTGTTCGTCGGCCATTTAGCCAATCGATCGCCAATTCAGCATTTTCATCAGGCGGTAAAGCAGCGGCTTGTTTGCTTAATTCGGGTATTATCTTGTCAGATAGCTGTTTTTTCAGCTCCTCGTCGTCAATAAATTGAAAAGGCCATTCCAGTAGTTTCCGGAACCAGGCATAGGTATCTCCAAAGGCCGATTGCCCGGCCTCCATACCGATCATACCCGGAATAACCGATCCATCTACCTGCCCACAGATACCACGGATCAATTTATTTTCGAAATCAGCTTTGGGTGCTACCAGCATATCGCAGGTAGAGGTTCCCATCACTTTGCTCAGGTGATACGGTTCGATCTGACCGCCAACGGCACCCATATGTGCATCAAAGGCACCAGCGCCAATGATGACATCGGTTGAAAGGCCAAGTTTTTGCGCCCATTCGGCACTCAGGCGACCGGCGGCTGTATCAGCAGTAAAAGTCTCTTTTGGCAACCTGGAAGCATAACCTTTTAAGATCGGGTCGAGCGATGAAAAAAATTCATCAGGTGGATAGCCATTATAGTGTTCGGACCAAATGGCTTTATGCCCTGCCGAACAACGACCGCGTTTTATTTCATCGGCTTTTGTTCCGCCTGTCAATAAAAATGGGATCCAATCACAATGTTCAACCCAGGTATAACATGCATTTCTTACCTGTTCGTCGGCGCGCAAAACATGCAGTAATTTGGCCCAAAACCATTCTGACGAATAAATGCCGCCAACATATTGCAGGTAATTGGTATCGAATTTAAGCGCATGATCATTAATTTCCGCTGCTTCTTTAATGCCTGTATGGTCTTTCCAAAGCACAAACATAGCATTTGGATTATCTTCAAACCCGGCAGTTAATGCAAGCGGAACGCCAGCATCATTAACCCCGACAGGCGTTGAACCGGTAGTATCAACCGAAATTGCTTTAACTGCAGCGGCAACTTCAGAGCCGGCTTTTTTAAGGCAGTCTTTGATCGTTTGTTCAAGACCCTCCATATAATCGAGCGGGTGCTGACGGAACTGGTTGTGGGTAGCATCGCAATATTTGCCTTGTTGCCAACGGGGATAATTAAAAACCGAGGAAGCTATTTCCGCGCCGTTTTTCGCATTGACGATCACTGAGCGAACTGAATCGGTGCCATAATCTACACCGATAACAAACTGATCTGCTGACATTGTTGATATAATTGGTTAACCTTGTTCCGGCAGGTAAACTTAATAATAATTGTAATATCTACACTAAAAAATAGATTTGATATTATTGTATCGTACCCGTTTTTTTTAACGTATTATCATTTAAAACCGCCCGCCTTCCTCAGCATTTAATAATTATATTGCAGACACACTGATGAGAAAACTAAAAATGCTGACCCTGACTTGCTGGGCACTATTTACCTTAAGCGCCTGCCTTGTGCATAAGGGCCCGGTTACCAGTTTCAACGGTCCTGCGTTTTATAACAACGATGTTTCGTATCAGCCTAAACCTATTGCAGCCGACAGTATACATCATGCAACTTATTTATCCGGATCCGTCATCCAGGGCCAGGGCGCAAATTCAAACGACGTGGTCAATGCCGGGCAATTAAACCTTAGTATGGCTTTTACTGCCAAACATGTCAATTTTTCATTGGGGGCATTTGGTGCTTTGGGCAGTTTTACCAACAAAACGGTACCGGATACCCAGGCTTATTACTTTCGAAATCAATCTACGGGTTCAGGTGGCGGCAGGGCTTCCTTTAATTATTATATCACTTCGGGCAAAGTTGATATCCGTATCATCGGAATTGAAGCCACCTATAGCCATGAATTCGGCGAATATGCTGATTTCAGGAAACAGGTATTGGGTCAGCCTTATTACTTTACTATAACACGTACCGACCTCTTTACCTATGGCGCAAGTACCGAAGTTGCCTGGTACGGGCGCGATCCCAGCTTTCAGTATGCTTTTCGCTTATTTTTCGGGCAGACAAATCCCGGTTTCACCAACTTCAATCCGGAAACTTTCCAATTCCAGACTCAAAAATTCGCGGCGTCGCTGGCTTATTTTATGCAGATAAAAAATGTATTTATGATTGTTGATATGAACCCTAACGGTGGGCATTTTTCGCTGGGTTATCGCTTTCAATAGAAGTAGAAAACAAAACAGTTGTTATGAAACTAAAACTTAACATCCTTGCAGCCAGCCTCCTGTTTTTGCTAAGCGGATGCGAACGACAGATCTACACACCAGCTTTATATCACCAGGATATCGCATATCAGCCTAAACCTGCTTCATTTGATTCCCTTAAAACTGCCAATTATATATCTGGTGGTATCAACTATTACCTCGATCAAACCTGGTCTGACCTGCTTGTTAGTACACAATTTAATTTTAGCCGTGCACACGTATTCAATAATTTCAATTTGTCATATGGTGCTTTTGGAGTAGTTGGTGATTATGATAAAGGCGGTAATGATTCGTCGCCCACCGATTTCAGCGGTAGATTTTTTGGTGCAGTTGGTGGCAGAGCATCCGCTAATTTGTTTACTTCCTATGAAAGGATGGATTTTCGTTACCTGGGTATCGAAATGGCCTATAGCCATGAGTTTGGTTCATTTGCCGCTTTCAGACACTTTTTAAATAGTCAACCCGGTTACCAGGCTGATACCCGGACCGAACTCTTTACGGTTGGACTAAGCAGCGAGAT
The DNA here is from genome assembly GCA_903863845.1 of uncultured Mucilaginibacter sp. GTDB lineage: Bacteria > Bacteroidota > Bacteroidia > Sphingobacteriales > Sphingobacteriaceae > Mucilaginibacter. The sequence continues at coordinate 10,629 of CAIPDP010000156.1, forward strand.
CATATTTCATAACCAAAACAATATCAATATCCAACATGGGATCAGATTTTTCCTCGGAGGCACTCTCGGTCCTAATCCCGTTGGCGATAACAGTGCCTATTCATCTTCGTCATTGACACCACAGTTTTTCCATGATATATTCCCTAAAGTGAGCTATTTCATCAATGCCAAACACTTTTTTGGCGTTGGGGAATTTGGCAGCGGAATATTTTTGAGAGCCGGGTATAAGTTTTAGATCTATTCAGAATAAACACTACCAACCGCATCACGCAGGTTATACCTTGAGGCCATTACCTGGCCATAGGCACCAGCAGTTCTAACGGCTATCAGGTCGCCACGAAACGACTCTTGTAAGGTTACATCCTTCTGGAAACAATCAGTGCTTTCGCATATCGGACCGACAACATCGTATTTTAGTCTTGAGTCTTGAGTCTTAAGTCCGGAGTCTTGCGCATTGCGGGAAATGTTTTCGATCTTCATATAGGCCTGGTACAACATTGGTCGAATGAGTTCTGTCATGCCGGCATCCAGCACCAGGAAATTCTTTTTCTGGCCATATTTAACATATAACACCCGCGAGATCAGCGAGGCTGATTGCGCAACCAGGGCGCGGCCCAATTCAAAATGCACTTCCTGACCGGGTATAACGTTCAGAAAATCTTTAAATACTTTGAAATAGCCTTCAAAATCGGGTATCGGATCCTGATCCGGATGATGGTAATCTACACCGAGCCCGCCACCGGCATTAAGTACCTTTACCGGGAAGCCATGATCTTCGAACCAGGTCTGCATTTCGTTGATACGGATGCAAAGACTTTTATAAACGGTCAGATCGGTGATCTGAGAGCCGATGTGAAAGTGTATACCGATGAATTGAATATTGGAACAGCTGCGCAGCGTTTCGGCTACCTCGCTCAACTGCCAGCTGTTGATACCGAATTTATTTTCGTCGAGCCCGGTTGTAATAAAATGATGGGTATGAGCATCAACATTGGGGTTGATCCGGATAGCTACCCGGGCAGTTTTATCTTTTGCTTTGGCCAGGTCGTTGATGATCGTTAACTCCTGTATCGATTCAACGTTGAAGCTAAATATATCCGCATCCAATGCTAAATTGATCTCTTTATCAGATTTTCCTACTCCCGCAAATACCACCTGTTCTTTCCTGAAGCCCGTAGCAATTGCAGCTTTAACTTCATTACCGCTAACACAATCAGCGCCAAGTCCAAACGATTGAATGGTCTCCAATACCTTAGGATCGAAATTTGCTTTCATGGCATAATGCACATGAAAACCGTATTTATCAGCAGCAGTTTTACATGCCTTTAGCGTCTGGCTTAATAAACCAAGATCGTAAAAATAGAATGGGGTTTCTAAAGCTTGAAAACGGGTAAGTGTATCGATACTAAACATTAATTGGTTTTCTCTAAATTCTGATTTCTTAATTCTAATTTCCTGATTCCGAAATTGACATTCCGCATTTCGCCTTAAAACAAGCGGTTGTGCAAACTCCGCAATGCCTCAGTTTTATCGGCAGTATTTAACAGCAAGGATAAATTATGATCGCTTCCGCCATAAGATATCATTCTTAGTGGTATATGTTTTAATGCTTCCAATACGCGGGCTGCATAGCCATGTTTTTCGGCACCAAAATCACCAACAACACAAATGATGGTCTGATCCTTATCGATATCAACACTGCCAAAGCTATTTAATTCCTGGATGATCTGATCAAGATAGGTGGTATCATCAATCGTTAATGAAACGGCAACTTCAGATGTCGTGATCAAATCGATCGAAGTTTTGTAGCGTTCAAATACCTCAAACAAACGCCGCAGGAATCCATGAGCCAGCAACATCCGGCTCGACTGAACCTTGATGGCAGTAATGCCATCTTTAGCAGCAATCGATTTGATCTTATCTTTTTCACTATCGTTGGTGATCAGTGTACCGGGCGCTTTTGGGTCCATGGTATTGAGCAGCCGAACCGGTATCTTGTATTTCTGCGCCGGAAAAACACTTTGTGGATGCAAAATCTTGGCTCCGAAATAGGCTAATTCTGCCGCCTCATCAAAAGACAGTTGCGCGATTGGTTTGGTCCCATTTACAATACGCGGGTCGTTGTTATGCATACCGTCGATGTCTGTCCATATCTGCACTTCTTCGCTGCGAATCGCCGCACCGATAAGCGAAGCGGTATAGTCGCTTCCGCCCCGGCGCAGGTTATCCACCTCACCAAACGCATTGCGGCAAATATAACCCTGCGTAATAAACAGGTTAATATCCGGATGTGCGCTCAATAAAGGTTCAATATGCTCCGTAATGTGATCAACAATGGGTTCGTTATCCTCGTCGATCTTCATGAAATCGAGCGCAGCCAGCAGAACTGATGGCACTCCTATTTCCTTTAAGTAAATATGATATAAGGTGGTAGATATCAATTCGCCCTGGGCCAATATCAGTTTTTCTTCAATACTGGTAAAAAGATCATTCGACAAATTAGTCAATAGACCGAAATGGTGGTCGATCACCTCTTTACCCTGTTCCAGGAATTCGGGGGCTGAAAAAAGCTCATTTATAAATATTTCGTACTTCTGCCTTAAATTTTGAATCAATCCGGCAGCCTTTGCCTTGTCACCTTCGAGGTAAGCCTGCGCAATTTCAACCAAATTATTGGTGGTTCCGGATACGGCCGAAAGGACAACAATTTGCCTTTCGTGTGGGTTAATAATATCCAGCAGCTTCTTCATCCGCACCGGGCTACCTACTGATGTGCCGCCAAATTTTAAAACTTTCATTTTTTGTTTTCTTTTAACACAAATGATTGATATCCTTGTATAGATTTTGAGGCGCCAAAAATAGGATTTTAACAACCATATACCTAAAATGATCAAAATAAAATTCGGTACCGACGGATGGCGGGCCATCATCGCAGACGATTTTACAGTAGAAAATGTAAAACGTGTAGCCTATGCAACAGCATTGTGGCTAAAGCAAGAATTTAAAGAACCTTCAGCCGTTGTCGGCAACGACCCGCGATTTGCCGGGCCGCTTTTTGCTGACATTACCACCCGCGTACTGGCATCGCAGGGAGTAAAGGTATTTCGTGCAGAAAATGCATTCGTGTCAACCCCAATGATCTCTCTAGGCACTGTGCGGAAACACGCGTCGGCCGGGATCATTATTACGGCAAGCCACAACCCCCCTGCCTATAATGGCTACAAGATCAAAGCAAGCTATGGCGGTCCGGCTACTCCCGATGATATCGAAAAAGTTGAATCGCAAATTCCGGATACTTTGGAATTGGAGTTAAAAACAATTGCCGATTATCAAAAAGACGGACTTATTGAATTTGTCGACCTTGAAGGGATGTACATCGCTCATGTAGAAAACAATTTCGACCTCGACCTGATACGCACAAGCGGTATTGGCTGGGCCTATGACGCCATGTATGGTGCCGGTATGAATGTAATGGAGCGTCTGTTCCCTGATATTACCCGCATCCACAGCGATCATAACCCGGGCTTTGCCGGTCAGGCTCCTGAACCTATCCAGCGTAACCTGAAAGAATTTGAAGATATCATCAAACTATCAGAGGGTGAGATCGCTTCCGGACTCGTAACTGATGGTGATGCCGACCGTATCGGACTTTATGATCAGGACGGGAATTTTGTCGATTCGCACCATATCCTGTTATTATTGATCCATTACATGCATAAAGTTAAAGGTCTCGACGGCGAAGTCTATTCAACTTTCAGCTGTACCAGCAAGATCCAGAAACTTTGCGATGCCTATGGTCTGAAGAATACAGTAACCAAGATCGGCTTTAAATATATCTGCGACCTGATCGTTAATTCAGGCAAACCATTCCTGGTGGGCGGCGAAGAGTCGGGCGGTATCGCTGTAGCGGGACATATCCCTGAACGCGATGGAATCTGGATCGGATTGATCATTTGGGAATTTATTGCCAAAACCGGTCGTTCGTTAAGTGACCTGGTGCAAGAAATTTATGATATCGTCGGCAAATTTGCCGTTGAACGTTATGACCTGCACGTTACCGAAGCATTGAAGCAACAGATCATCAGCAATAGCAAAACCGGTGTATACACCAGTTTTGGACCATTAAAAGTGGTAAAAGTTGAAGACATGGACGGTTTCAAATTCTTCTTCGAAGATGAAAGCTGGGTGATGATTCGTCCTTCAGGTACCGAACCGGTATTGCGGGTATATGCCGAAGCACCTTCATCTGCCGATTCATTCAAAATATTGGATATCGTAAAAGCTGTGCTTTTGTCGGCTTAAACTGTTATCTTAAAATGCAAAGGCCATTCCTGAAAGGAGTGGCTTTTTTTGTTTTAAATGGCCGTCTTCATTTTTAATACAGAATTTTAAAATAGATTTACCGCAGTAATATTGCTCATAGCATGTAAAGCCGGTTAAAGCCGGCCTTTAAAAATTTGATCCCGCCTTTGAAAAAATCGTTTTTTATCCTTCTGAGTTTATTTTCGATTACTGCCAATGCACAACAAAAAGCAGCTGACAGCATCAGCAAAATAAATATACTGAAACACGATACGCTAACTACCTCAAGGATTAGATCTGCGGCATTTATTGTACCAGCCGCATTGGTTACCTATGGTGGATTGTCATTGGCAGTACATCCCATCAGGCGCATTGATTATTTTGTTGAAGCCCAGGTTCATAAAAGCGACTCGTCTTTCAGCACCAATGCCGAAAGTTATTTTATGTGGACGCCGATTGCCCTGGTTTATGGTTTAAATCTGGCAGGTATACATGGGAAAAATAATTTTGTCGACCGATCAGCAATATTGGTTCTGGCAACCGGCTTTGCAGGTGTTTCTACCGAAATAACAAAACGGATCACCCATCGGGTTCGTGCAAATAATACGAACGACCTTTCCTTTCCTTCGATGCATACCAGTATTGCGTTTATGGGAGCCGAATTCCTTGCGCAGGAATATGATGACCAGTCGCCATGGTTTGGCGTTTTAGGTTATGGTATCGGAGCAGCCACCGGAGTATTCAGAATATACAATCGGCAGCATTGGTTCAGCGATGTAGTGACAGGGGCTGGTTATGGGATCATTTCAACCAAATTAGCTTACTTTATTTACCCAACCGTAAAAAGTTGGTTCATTCCGCATAACCGTCATGCCGGTAATTTTGATTCCGGTAAAAAAAGCATGTTCTCTAATACCATGTTGATGCCTGCAGTTCAAAATGGCAATCCGGGATTTTCGTTCAGCACAAATTTTTAAACAGGTTCTTTTCTTTAAAGTACTATTACGCCGAAAAATGCGTAAAAATACGTATGATAATCAGGGTGTTAATTACTACCTTTATTATACGCCTATTATTAACTTAAAAGAAAAGCAGCATGAATACGTATTCCATTTTGGGAGCGATTGTTAGTCTTATTCCCCTTGCTTTAATTGTTGGTATCATCATTAAGCAGGGTAAAAAGATCTTCGATCAATGAGAAAAAGCAACCTGGCCTGGAGCCTGAAGCTATTTCCGAGCTATTTTTATGTATATGACCAGTTGATTTTTCAATCACAAACCGGCCTGAAATAATTTTGTGTCCTTTACTTATTGCTGCCTCCCGTAAATACCGGCCAGTTTCCATTACATATTTCCTAAATTCACGCAATTAAACATTGCGATGAAAAAATTCAGTCTGCTATTAACGTTGATCACATTAATGGTTTCAACAGCCTATTCCCAGGCACCAACCTACCAATTATATGCATTGCGGTATGCCTCTATGAAGGATGCAACACCGACAGAAGTTTGGTCATTGAACGCACCCAAGGCCGATAGTGTAAAAATTGACTTCGTTATCTGGCTGATCAAAGGCAGTAATGGTAAGAATATTTTGCTGGATGCTGGTTTCTTGAGCGATATCCCGGAAGCCAAAGAATTCAACCCGGTTAACTATATACGTCCCGATTCAGCCCTGCTCAAATTAGGTATTAAACCTGAAAGCATAACCGACATTATCTTTTCGCATCCACACTGGGACCATATCGATGGGGTAAACCTATTCCCCAACGCGCATATCTGGATTCAGAAAGAGGATTATAATTTTTTCGTCAGTAAGGCAGTACCCGACGAAAACTCGGGTTTCAACAAACGAGATATTGCAGAAATGACGGCCTTAAACGCTGCCGGCAAGGTGACCTTAGTTGATGGCGATAACCAGCAATTATTCCCAGGTATTCGGGTATACACGGGCTCCCGTCATACCTATAATTCGCAATATGTACAGGTAACAACCGGTGCTGATCGGGTTATACTGGCTTCCGATAATATATGGGTGTATTATAGTTTAGACCATATGGTGCCCGCATCTGTTGGAGGCACACTGGATCCTGATGGCTATGTAAAAGCGATGGCCAGGATGAAAACGCTGGCTTCAGATATCAAATACATTGTTCCCGGACACGATCACCAGCAATTTTTACGATTTCCGGCGGTGGTGGATGGGGTAGTTAGGATAAGGTGATTGTAGAAATCATCACCATAACAATTTTAAACCTACAGATTTGTATTGTTTAACATTTTCGTCCTTGCTGATCAATACAAATTGTTCTTGAATTGCCTGCCAAATTAGCATCCGGTCAAATGGATCCCTATGTTGTCCCAGATATGGCAATAAATGATAGGATGCACTAAATTCAGGCGAAATAGGAAGGAGTTCGAACCCGCTTTTGATTGCTATTTCAGGCAGCTCTTCAGGTAAAAATCCAATAATATCAAGCTTATTAAGTGACGCCTTTAAACTGATTTCCCAAAAACTGATCGCGCTGACTAAGATTGTATTGTCGGTATTTTCTATAATCTGCAAAGCCAACGAAGACAATTTTCGCTTTTCTGTTAAAGTCCAAAGAAAGGTATGGGTGTCCAGGAGATAATTCATCAGCCCAAAAACTCTTCTTCAGTAATTTTAAAATCCGATTTGAATGTGACAGTCGCTCTCCCTTCCAGTATGCCAAGTTTACGTTTAGTTTTAGCTCCCGGGATTTCCGGTAAAAAATAACCAACGATCTCCTTTTTCTTTCCAAAAGTGACCGCAAACTTCCCGCCCGATTTTACTTCTTCTATAACTTCAGAAAAATGAGCCTTGAACTCGCCAACTGTCATTTTTTTCATCGTGATATCCTCTAAAAACAAAGATACCACTTTCTTGTCAAGTTGTCAAGTAAAAAACTTACTTCTTAAAAATCTCAAAAAATTCTTAATTCGTGCCTTTCAATAACGAATCTTTTTCCTTCGCAAACGTCTTATAAACCAGCTTATCCAGCAAACCCGGTACAAATTTGCTGAGCAGCACGGCTAGTTTGCCCTGGCGGGTCATGATGAGGGTGCGACTACGGTTTTCGACACCATCCGCGATGCGGCGGGCCACCTCTTGGGCGGTCATCATTTTATCCTCTTCCAGGGTGCTTTCGCCTTGCTGGGTACCGTCTTTGCTCAGTGCAGTAAAACGAATATTTGAGGCGGTAAAACCCGGGCAGGCGGTCAAAACATGCAAACCATTATGCAAGTTTTCTACGCGCAATACTTCCAGGAAACCGTTCATGGCAAATTTTGAGGCCGAATAGCCCGAGCGCCCGGGCAAGCCTTTGTAACCTGCAACCGAAGAAACACCCACCAGACTGCCTTTTGATTTCAGCAATTCGGGCAAAGCGTATTTGGTACAGTAAACCGTGCCCCAGAAATTAATATCCATTACCCTTTTCAGCACTTCGATCTCGACATCTTTGAAAAGTGCCCGCATACTGATGCCGGCATTATTGATGAGTACGTCGATACGACCAAACGTAAGTATCGCCTGTTTAATGAGGTATTCACAATCCGACTCAACTGCCACATCGCATTGTACAGCCACTGCTTTGATATTGAATTGCTTAATGAGGGTATCCGTCAGTTCGCACAAGGCGACATAATTGCGGGCCGCCACCACCAAATTTGCACCACATTGCGCAAAATCGATGGCCAATGCCTTTCCTATTCCTGAAGATGCTCCGGTAATAATTACAACTTTCTCATTCAACTTCATATTGCGACGGATATATTTCGCCTATGTCTTTGAGTCCGATCACAGGCAATCTGAACAAATATTTAGCTGCGAAGATAAACATAGCACCATAAAAATGGCTCATGTAGGCCCAGCTATATTTGTTCAGGGGCTCGCCTGGTAATTGAATGAAATATGTTTTTGAATAATAGTAGGTCTTAAATCCAGCGTTACGCAAGCGGAAAGCAAGATCGATAGGGTAGGCAAAGGTTTTGAACCTTTCGTCGAAAAAACCTATTCGAGCTACGGCCGAACGGCGCAATAACATGCTGGATGAGCAAAGCGTATCTGTTTCCGAGGTTTCGAATTCTTTTACCCAATCGTTTTGGTTTTCCGTTTTTGGGACAGAACGCGGAAAATACCCTGCTATGCCTATCAATTTAAGCAACGTTGGCCAGCCTGCCGGCAATCCATTACGACATTCAGGCAGGTAATCGCCATTAAAATCTACCGATCGTACGTTTGCACCTCCAGCCAGCGGGTGCTGATCCATAAAATGGCTTAACTTTTCAAAACTATCGGAGTTAACGATCATTTCGGGGCTTAACAGCAACAAATAATCGCCTTTGGCTACCCTGATCGCCTGATTATAACATTTTGAAAAACCCTGGCTATCATGATAGATGAGGAGGCGAATTGCTGAAAACTCAGTTTGCAGCATATCGAGCGAACGATCAGTTGAAGCGTTTTCAACGACGATCACTTCAAATTCTGATTTGAAAATTGACTGGTAAACGGCATTCAAAGCAAGTCGAAGCGCATTTTGCGAGTTATGACTGACCAGAATGACCGAGAGCTTCATGTCCGCTACCTTGAAAGTGAATTTTCGTACGGTACACGGGTTACAATAGAGCGTCCTAAAGTAACTTCGTCAACGTACTCCAATTCTCCTCCAAAAGCTATGCCACGTGCTATGGTAGATATATTAATGTTGAAATCTTTGAGTCTTTTGTGCAAATAAAAAATCGTGGTATCACCCTCCATTGTGGTGCTTAAAGCAAAAATAACCTCCTTAATGTCATTTTCCTTAATACGGGCCACTAAAGTATCCACCTGCAGGTCTGAGGGCCCAACACCATCCATAGGTGATATAAGCCCACCAAGTACATGATACACACCGTTATACTGATCAGTATTCTGTATAGCCATTACGTCACGTGTATCCTCTACTACACACACAACGGACTGGTCTCGTTTGGGCGAAGCGCAGATCTCGCATACCGCCTGGTCAGATATATTATGACAAACCCGGCAAAACTGTATTTCGTTCCTCAACTTGATCACACTGTGGCCAAACCGCTCCACCTCTGAGGGGTCCTGATTTAGCAGGTGCAATACCAACCGCAGGGCAGTCTTCTGCCCCACCCCCGGCAGCTTAGCAAACTCCGCAACCGCATTCTCCAGCAACTTCGACGAAAAGTTCATTGGTCAAATTTAATTAAATAGTCCGGAAGTCCGAAAGTCCGAATCCCGATAGCTATCGGGACCGAAAGATGCTTTATTATATTCAAAATCTGTGTAATCAAAAAAATCAGTCAAAATCTGTGATTCTAAATCGTCCGAATCCCGATAGCTATCGGGACCGAAAGATGCTTACGTATTTTCAAAATCTGTGTAATCACAACAATCAGTCAAAATCTGTGATTCTAAATGGTCCGAAAATCCGCATAAGTCAGAAAGATGCTTACGTATTTTCAAAATCTGTGAATTCACAATAATCAGTTAAAATCTGTGATTCTAAATAGTCCGAAAGACGGGAGGTTGAATGATAGAATTTATTTCTTTTACATAAATTGCCATCATAAACAAAAATCTTTCGGACTTTCGGACTTTTACGGACTAAAAAAACACCATGTCACCAGCAGTACTACTATCATTCATTATCGGCTATTTTGTAGTGTTGCTAGCCATTTCCTGGTTAACATCGCGCAAATCGTCGGATAACGACACCTTTTTTGTGGCCAACCGCAATTCAAAATGGTACCTCGTTGCTTTTGGGATGATTGGTACGGCTTTGAGCGGCGTAACTTTCATTTCCGTTCCGGGTAAAGTTGGAGCACCGTCCGGCGATCAGTTTGCCTACTTCCAGTTTGTGTTGGGTAATGCAGCAGGATTCATCATCATCGCTACTGTTTTGCTGCCGCTGTATTACCGGATGAAACTGACCTCCATCTACAGCTATATCGAAACGGCATTGGGGGCCTGGAGTTATAAAACCGCGGCCGGCATTTTCTTAATTAGTCGCACCATAGGTTCGTCGTTTCGTTTATACCTCGTCGTCATTGTATTGCAGAAATTCATATTCGATAGTTACCATATACCCTTCGCCATTACTGTCCTCATCTGCCTGGTTTTGATCTGGTCGTACACTTTCAAAGGAGGTTTGAAGACCATTATCATCACAGATAGCCTGCAAACTTTCTTTTTGGTATCGTCAGTATTCCTGTCGCTTTATTTTATCTGCCGCAGTTTGGATATGAATATATTCCAGGCAGCCGATGCCATCAAAAACAGCAGCTATTCGAAGATATTTTTCCTCGATAATTTCATGAGCAGCAAATTGCATCTGGGCAAACAGTTTTTAGGGGGATTATTTATCACTATTGGCATGACCGGACTGGACCAGGACCTGATGCAAAAAAACCTGAGCATGAGCAATATCAAAGACGCTCAGAAGAATATGTTCAGCTTTATTACGGTGTTTGTGATCATCAATATCTTTTTCCTGAGTGTAGGCGCACTGCTTTATATTTATGCAACCCGCTATGGTATCAAAGTAGATAAAACCGATTACCTGTACCCTACCATCGCACTCAAATACCTGGGTATTATTCCGGCCGTAGTTTTCATGCTCGGACTAACGGCTGCAACTTTTGCCACTACAGATTCGGCATTGACAGCGCTGACCACCTCATTTTGCGTAGATTTTTTAGGGTTCGCAAAAAACAAGGATATCAATAGCAAAAAAATGGTTAGTACCCGCCATGTGGTACATATCGCTTTTTCAGGCTTGATGCTGCTGACCATCGTCATATTCAATGCGATCAATAACGATGCTGTGGTTGGTGCTATATTTAAAGTCGCTTCATACACTTACGGGCCATTGCTGGGGCTCTATTCCTTTGGCTTATTCATGAGCGGAAGGCAGGTAAATGATAGGTTAGTGCCTTTTATCTGCATCATTTCGCCCATATTTTGTTATTTCCTGAGCCAGCATTCTGCAGAATGGCTTCACGGTTATGTTTTCGATAACGAACTGATCATCGTCAACGGATTGATTACTTTTGCAGGTCTATTAATAACATCTACCCAAAAAACAATAAAGCACTCACTAATTCACTAATTCACTAATTCACTAATTCACTCATTCACTCATTACTATGACCGGTGAAGAAAAAATAAGACACGCATTCGAGAACAGGAACTGGCAGGAGATCAAGGTAACCGACTCGTGGCAGATATTTAAAATTATGGCCGAGTTTGTCGACGGCTTCGAAAAACTGGCCAAAATAGGGCCATGCGTATCCATATTTGGCTCGGCGCGCATGAAAAACGACAATAAATATTATAAGCTTGCCGAGGAAACTGCACGCCTGCTAACGGAACGTGGGTATGGCGTGATATCGGGAGGCGGTCCGGGCATTATGGAGGCAGCCAATAAGGGTGCTTACGAAGCAGGGGGCAAATCGGTGGGCCTGAATATTGAATTACCCTTTGAACAATTTCACAACCGATATATCGACCGCGACAAATTGCTTGAATTTGATTACTTCTTTATTCGCAAAGTAATGTTTATGAAATATTCGCAGGGTTTTATCGTGTTACCGGGTGGATTTGGAACTATGGACGAATCATTTGAGGCGATCACCCTGATCCAAACAGGAAAGATTGCGCGCTTCCCGATCGTTTTTGTAGGTAGCGACTATTGGGGTGGCCTTTTTAAATGCGTAGAGGAAAAGATGCTGGCACAAGAACATACCATAAGCCCTGAGGATCTGAATTTATACCGGGTAGTGGATACCGCTGAAGAAGCGGCCAGCCATATCTTCCGTTTTTATGATAAATATGTATTGAAACCGAATTTCTAATCATCAAACGTAGTCAAATGCACCGACCGAAGAAACAAGCTGCTTTAGGTTTCATCTTTGCCACACTGCTCATTGACGTGATGGGATTTGGCATTGTGATTCCGGTTTTCCCAAAACTGATACAACACCTGATCCATGGTAATTTGAGTACAGCCTCATCATATGCAGCATGGCTTGCAGTGGCATATGCAGGGACTCAATTTATCTTTTCGCCGCTCATAGGCAATTTGAGCGACCGATTTGGCAGGCGACCCATCTTGCTTTGCTCTCTGCTCGGTTTCTGTGCCGATTATTTGTTTCAGGCGTTTGCACCTACAATCGCCTGGCTTTTTGTCGGCCGTTTACTGGCTGGATTTACGGGGGCAAGTTTCACTACGGCATCAGCCTATATAGCTGATATTAGTGAACCCGAAAAGAGGGCCGCAAATTTTGGATTGATAGGTGCAGCATTTGGTTTAGGTTTCATCATAGGGCCATTCCTGGGCGGCATCCTTGGGAGTTACGATATCCACTACCCCTTTATTGCAGCAGCCGCTCTGGCATTTTTAAATGCAGTCTATGGCTTTTTTATATTACCCGAATCGTTGGATCCGGCAAACAGGCGTCCGCTGGAGCTATCAAAATCAAACCCGATCGGTACGCTAGCGAAACTGAGCAAGTATAAAGCCGTTCTGGGCCTGGCCGTGACTCTTTTCCTCGTATTTTTTGCAGCCCAGGCTGTTCAAAGCGTATGGACTTTTTACACAATTTATAAATTCCAATGGAACGAAAAGCAGGTAGGTATTTCCCTGGCAATAGTTGGATTGGTTTATGGATTGGTGCAAGGTGGATTAACCCGCGTAATCATCCCTAAGTTTGGGATGGAACGTAGTATTTGGGTTGGCCTTTTAATATATAGCATAGGTTTAGCCTTATTTGCCTTCGCAAGTCAGGGATGGATGATGTATGTAATATTGGTACCTTATTGTTTGGGAGGCATTGCCGGTCCGGCTTTGCAGGGCTATATGAGTAATCATGTGCCTGCAAACGAACAGGGGGAACTGCAAGGGGGACTAACAAGCCTGCAAAGTTTAAGCACAATTTTTGGTCCCTGGGTAATGTTCAAAATATTCCATGTTTTTACGGCTACCGATGCTCCCTTTATTTTCCCGGGCGCGCATTTTGTTGTTGGAGCGATTTTGATGTTGTTAAGCACGGTACTTGCGGTTTTATCATTCCGAAAAAATAAGTCTGTACCTGATGCTACAAACAGGCCCGAATAATGCAACAATAATTTACCCTTATCCGATACAAAATTTTTACGTCGGATAGCAAATAAGTTTAATCGCTAAAAACAATATATTAGCCCCCGCTATTCTAGCTAAACTATGTATTATAAACCCCAGGCGACAGCGCAAGTGTTGCATTTTTAAACATGGAGCAAACACCTCCGGTAAAAACAGCAGCAGCCCTACGTTTCATTTTTATCACCATTTTTATTGATATAATGGGGCTGGCGATCATTATCCCGGTGATCCCCGATTTGCTGCGGCAACTGGGTCATGTGGATTATGCGGCTGCAGCAGGCATCAACGGTTTACTCACCGCAACTTATGCTTCCATGCAGGTGCTATTCTCCCCATTGATGGGAAACCTGAGCGATCGCTTTGGCAGGCGCCCTATCCTCCTGATTTCACTACTGGGCTTTAGCGTCGACTATGCCTTTATGGCCTTCGCCCCAACCGTATTCTGGTTGTTTGTTGGTCGCACCATTGCAGGTATTTCGGGAGCCACTATGTCTACAGCAACCGCCTATATTGCCGATATCAGCAGTGGCGATAAACGTGCCGCCAATTTTGGCATAGTGGGTGCAGCTTCGGGACTGGGTTTTATTATTGGTGTATCCGGTGGTGCGTTTTTAGGCGAGATCAATATCAAATTCCCATTTATGGTAGCGGCTGCGGCGGCACTCATCAATGCGGCATATGGCTATTATGTTTTACCCGAATCACTGGCTCGTGAACACCGCCGCCGATTCGATTGGAAGCGCGCCAACCCTATTGGATCATTCAGGCAGTTGGGGAAATATTCGTCGCTCGCCGGTTTGGCTATTGCCTTCACTTTGGTATATATCGCCCAAAAAGCAGTTGAATACCAGTTGCCTTTTTATGTATATGAAAAATTTGAGTGGTCGAAAAAAAGCGTTGGATTTCTCGGGCTTTTCATCGGTATGCTGCTCATTTTCATTCAGGGCTGGCTGATCAGATACCTGATACCCAAATGGGGACTTAAATTGAATATTTTTGTAGGACTGCTTTCTTATGGTGCCGGCATGCTGTTGATCGCATTTGCCGGTCATGGGTGGCTGATCTACCTGTATATGATCCCTTATTGTTTTGGCGGCATCTCCGGACCAGCCTTGCAAGGCATGATCACCAGTAAATTTGCAAAAAATGAACAGGGTGAATTGCAGGGGGGATTGGCATTACTATCGAGTTTAAGCCTCATTATTGGCCCCATCCTGATGGGTTATACCTTCAATATTTTCACAATTAAAGGTTCGGCCGCTTATTTTCCGGGGGCACCTTATATCCTTGGTGCACTATTGATGTTTGTTAGCACACTGCTGGCCGCTATCAGCATCAAGAATCTTGCTAATCAAGACCGCTGACACCACCCGATATAACAAATTTCATCATATCGGCTGCACTCCGGTCGATCATTTTTACTTTATCCGCCGAAACGATGATCACCTGCCCTGCAAACGAATATGACCATGGGA
>CAIPDP010000157.1 GCA_903863845.1 uncultured Mucilaginibacter sp.
ACAGAATCCGGTTTAACAATTGGTATTACGCACCGTTCACAGGTAACCACCTCTATCAATAATGGCAATGCTATATTTACGGTGCCATCATCATTACAGGCAGAGTTTCCGCAGCCCAACCAGTTTTCGGCAAGTATTCCGCTGCCGGCAACAAATTCTATTGGTTTTGGCTTTCATCCGTCAACCAAATGGACCTATGCGCTCGACCTGAATGTCGTGAACTGGCATGCATACAAAGCCTTGATCTTTGATTATAAATACACCACGCCATTGTTACAGAACACCAATGAGCCACGGCAATACCAGGATGCATTTACTTTCAGGGCTGGCGCACAATACCAGGCTTGCCAGAAATGGGCCCTTCGTTTCGGTGGTGGTTTAGCTTCAGCTGCTGCACCTGATGCCTATGTAACACCAGAGGTGCCAGATGCTCCGCGTTATTATCTGACCGGAGGTTTAGGGTATAAACTGGCCAGCAGGCTCGACCTGGATATATCCTTCGAGTACGAACATTTGTTTGCCCGCACCCAAACCAACGCCTATACGCAGTTGTCGGGAACTTATACTTCACATGTTTACATACCGGGTATTTCACTTTCCTATCACTGGTAATCCTAAAATTTGAAAGAGATGAAGAATTTAAAACTATACATATATGTTCTGCTGGTGGGACTTATTGGGCTGAGCGCCTGTAAGCCCGAACTGCACACCCCAAAACCGACATCCGGATCGGCTGATTTTTCGAGATATATTGCTATCGGTAATTCGCTTACCGCGGGTTACGCTGACGGCGGTTTGTACCGTGCAGGTCAATTGAATTCGTACCCGAGCATTATTGCCCAGCAAATGCAGTCAGCAGGTGGTGGCAATTTTACCCAACCTTTATTTAGTGCCGATCAGGCTAACGGATCAGGTTATTTAACGCTTACCGGTTTTAATCCTGATGGTACGCCGATCACTGCGCCAGTGACAAGCAACCTTGCTATTCGCGGTTTTCAGGCTATTCCAGGATTCGGCAACGTAACTTTATATACCAAGTATACTGGTGATCTGAATAACTTCGGCGTACCGGGAATTAAATTACAGCAAATTACTTATGCACCTTACGGAAATTTGAATGGTTATTTTGAGCGGTTACTGCCAGGCAATTCGCCTACCAATACAACTTCATACCTGCAATTTGTTACTGCCAAGCCATTTACCTTCTTCTCCAATTGGTTGGGTAACAATGACGCGCTGAGTTATGCCACTTCAGGCGGTGCCGGTGATGTGCTGACCGATAAAAACACTTTCGCCTATCTATACAATTTGCTGATCACTACCATGACAGCCAATGGCGCAAAAGGTGTTGTTGCTACGGTACCTGATGTAACGTCTATCCCGTATTTTAATACGGTAACAGTTCCGGCAGTATTGGGTGCCGTACAGAAAGCAAACCCGCAGGTTAAAGCTATATACATTAATGCATTGGTATCAGGTACAACCTACGCGCCTCGCGCAGCCACTGCCAAAGACCTGTTTATTTTAACCTTTCCCACCAGCAAAATCGGCCAACCGGTTGAAACGCCTTACGGCTCATTGCCTTATGGTTTAACACCATACACACCGATCGACAACCAATATGTTTTGGATGCCAACGAAATCGCTTTGACGGAAGATTATGTAAATTTTTACAACGCGACAATCAAATCTATAGCAGCTTCAAAGGGTTTGGCGGTGTTTGATGCTTACACGTTCCTTCAAAATATCAAGCAAAATGGTATTGTGGTGCAAGGTGTTTCTTTGAACTCCAATTATATCAGCGGTGGTATATTCTCATTGGATGGCGTACACCTTACACCGCGTGGTTATGCTATCGTAGCCAATGAATTTATCAAAGCTATTAATGCTAAATATGGCGCTACCGTTCCTTTGGTAGATGTCTCCAACTACCCGGGCGTTAAGTTCCCGTGATAGATCATATCAGTGGCAGTTGAATGTAAAAACTGCCACTGATATTTATTTCGAGCTAAATTCTCTTCCCGGTTTACTTTCAGCAATATCCAGGTATTTTTTGTCGAGTGCTTTTTTAGGTACTGTGATGCTAACAGCATTAATGCCGAAGTAACTTTCAGATAAATAATCGAAACCTTTAAAAGGGGTTGGTCCGAGAGAATCTTTTAATATAAAGAAGAGTTTGCCATTTTTACTTTTTGCTATCCCTACCACGTTAATAAGATGGTCGTCCCCTGTTACCAGAGTCTCAAACAGATGCTGGCGTAATTCCTGGCTATAGGCCAATTCTGCTGTATCCGGATTTTCGACATGATTGAACCTGTTAGCTTCGTACAAGGCATAGCCGCTGCTAGTGCAATTCCAGCCGTTATTGCTCAGGTCTACATCAATAGTAAATGTATAACCCCGTTCGATACTGGTTTTAGCAATATCGGTCAATTCGTTCAATGGTACGTTCAGGTAAGGCTCAGCCAGAAGAAAATTATCCGGTATTTCGAGCGCGAAATTGCTGTAAAAAGGATGGTGTGTAAATGAAGTGATCGTAACGTAATCGTTCGG
>CAIPDP010000158.1 GCA_903863845.1 uncultured Mucilaginibacter sp.
CTGTTTTATTTTGCAGGGGTAAAGGCCTGCGGGCAAAGAGGCATTTGCGATGACGGGAGCGCCTTTGGTTACTTTGGCGCAGCAAATTGCGATAGCAATCAAGAGTACCTTAAAAAAACAAACAACTGCGAATAACTGACTAGGCCTCCGCGGCCGTGAGCGGCGAATGTTTGTCCTTTGAAGAAAGCACTTCTAACTCCAAAAATAACTAAGTTTCCTCCTCGCCCCACGCCACCACCCCCACTGCTCGTTCGGAATGACATCCTGAATTAGACGGTGTATCATTGGAATTCCTTAATATTGCCCACATGGGCTACCTCACTATCCCCACCCTTGGCAAAGTCCACTACCACGAATACGGCAGCGGCACGAAGCCCATGCTCGCCTTTCACGGCTATGGCATGACGGGCAGGCAGTTCCATGTGCTCAAAGATTCCATCCTGACCAGGTACCACGTTTATGGTTTCGACCATTTCTTTCACGGCGATAGTAAACTGGACGAACACTGGTCCGAAAAAGACATCATACAAGGCATGCCCCGCGAGATAGTGAAGAGTTACCTGGAGGAATGGTTCAATGTTTTTGGCAGGCAGCGGGTTTCATTATTGGCCTATTCCATCGGGGCAAATTTCGCGCTTATCCTGCTCGAAGAATTTCCGGATATGATCGCCGAAGTAATCCTTATGGCGCCGGATGGTTTGTCGGTTTACAAGGGTTTTGATTTTTTGATGCACAGGCCTGCCGGTAAATTCTTTTTCCGCCGGGCTACCAAAAGCAAATGGCTGGCACCATCGCTTTTAAAAAATCTGAAGCGCGTAGGGTTTATTGACAGCAGTTTGCATACCATCGCCTATAATGAAATCGATACCCCAAAAAAGCGACAGGACGTTTATTATACCCTCAATATCATCAAACAACTAAAACCCGATACCGACAAAATAGCCGCGCTCATCAACCAATACCATATCAGAACCACCCTTGTTTTTGGTAACGATGATAAACTGTTCCCGGTCGGTCCGGCCAAACCCTTTATTGCCAAACTGGATAGGGTGGAGGTGCTGGAAGTACCTTTTGGACATTGGTTGGTGGTGGCAGGATTGGATGATTATTTGGACACGATTTAGAGATTTTAGAGATTTTTAGGATGATAGTTTCAAGGTATGGCGGGTTGTCTGAACCGTGATTCGTGAGATTTAAGGATTTGCACGATGCAAGTCCGGGAAAATAAAAATGAAAAGAAGCACTGGCTCCGGGCGGTGGATGCTTGTCCTTAGAATCAACACCTCCTTACCACAAAGTGTCTAAGTTTCCTCCTCGCCCCGGCGCACTGCCTACACCGCTCGTTCGGGATGACATAAGTTTTGGATACGATTTTAGGATTTAAGGGATTGACTAGAAGCCGGTTCAAAGGCAAACCTTGCGATTGCCACGTCGACGCTAACCCGCAATCCCTCGCTGGCTCCTCGCAACGACAAATTTTTAAAAAGGCAGGTAAAAAAGCGCTGGCTTGTGGGGTCAGCAGAACAGCTTCGGCCAAAATCAGGCAAAACGGTGTTGGGCGGTGTGATGGGAGGGGCATAGCAGCACTTTCTGAAGCGTCGGCCCGGAGCGAACGATCAGTGGGGAAAGAATGTTGCAGCCCGTGGTTTTGCCTGATTGTGCGGAGAGACTGTGCGAGAAGAAGCATTTCTGATGACATGGGTGCGCCTTTTGGTTCCTTTTGGCGCTACAAAAGGAACTAGGCCTCCGCGGCCATGAGCGGCGAATGTTTGTCCCTTGAACAAAGCACCTCAGGACCCCGAAACACCACCACCTTGGCCAACCACATTCACCCTTCGACAAGCTCAGGATGACACCCACCCAACCCACCGCACCCCAGCGCTCGTTCGGAATGACATCGTTTTTTATATAGATTCTTAACAAATCCAAAATAAATAGGATATTTTTAACCGATGATCCCTGCCCGCCGCATCAAATGGATGAGCAATATGTTTGCACAATACATGCGTTACCGCATGCACCGGGCCTTTAACCGCATAGAAGTGATGCCCTTTGAGGCAAAGCCCGGGCATTCTGTATTGCTGCTTTGCAACCATTTCAGCTGGTGGGACGGCTTTTTTGGCAATTACCTGGCCTATTGGCACCTGCATCGCAATAACTATATCATGATGCAGCACGACCATTTGGAGAAGCGTTGGCTATTTAACTATTTCGGTGGGTTTTCTATTGAAAAAGGAACCAGGGAGATGGTCAGATCACTGCAATATGCCGCCGGTTTGTTAAATGATCCCGGAAACCTGGTGGTGGTGTTCCCGCAGGGTGAACTGATATCAAACCACGCTACCGAAGTTACGATTGAGCGTGGTATCGACAGGCTGATCAAAAATATCAAGGGCCCCTGCCAGGTAGTTTACAGTTGTGTACTGATCGACTATTTCGAAAGCCTGAAACCATCGGCGTATATTCATCTTTTTGATTGTGGTGTAGCCGGTGAAATTGCTTTTGACGATCTGGTGAACAGGATCAATACTTACCATCAGCAGGCGTTGGTGGCGCAGGTAAAAGTGGAGCATTGAGGTTGGTGGTTGGTTAATTGGTGATTAGTTAACCAATGATCAGCAATTGGCTTCCCGATAACTAGTTAACCAGTTAACTAATCACAAATCTCTAGTTAACTAATCACAAATCAACAAATGCAAAAGAACAAACATAACTTCATCATCCGCTGGTTCCTGCATACCTATACCAGGTGGGCGGTGGGAAGGCATTTTCATGAACTTGTTTTTGAGCCGCTTGCTATCGATCCCAATAAATCACTGCTGTTGGTGGCTAATCATTTCAGTTACTGGGATTCGCTGATCTTGTTTGTTGTGAGTCGTACATTATTCAAAAAGAAATTTCACGTAATGGCACGGGAAGACACTACACTGGCGCTCCGTTTCGTGCGATATGGCGGTGTATTTTCGGTAAAAAAAGGTTCGCGCGACTTGCTGGCTTCACTTAACTACGCCGCAGAATTATTGAAAGATCCTCAAAATATGGTGCTGATATTTCCGCAGGGCAAACTTCATGCTAACTTTGTTGACGAGATACACTTCGAAAAAGGAATCGGGCGCATTATGGATGCTGCTTCGGGTAATTTTCAGCTTATTTTTGCAGCAACGTTTGTGCAATACCTGCGTCATAAAAAGCCAACAGCTACGGTTTACCTGCAAAACAATGCAGGCGGACAAATATCTTCGGCTGAATTAGAAAAAAAGTACCAGGAATTTTATGCAAGTAAAAAAGCTGAACAAAATGCAATAGTTTTATAAAACGTGTTTATAGCCATTTACGTCACCTTTATTTTTATTATCCTGCGCTTTGTGGTGACGCTGTTTAATTTTGTGTCGGACCCAAAACTCAGGCGCGTCAATAAAAATTATTCCGACCTGGTATCCATCCTTGTCCCCGCCCGCAACGAAGAAGAAAATATCCTTGATCTGTTGCTATCCATTCAAAAACAAGATTATCTGCATTATGAAGTGATCGTGCTGGATGACAATTCAAGCGATAATACCTACACACTTTGCGCCGAATTTGCTGCCAGGCACCATGCCTTCAGGGTATTAAGAGGCAAAGAACTTGCAGATGGCTGGTTGGGTAAGAATTATGCCTGTCACCAATTGGCGCAGGAAGCAAAGGGCGATCTTTTACTATTTGTGGATGCCGATGTACAGTTGCAGAATGGTGTGATCAATAGTGCGGTGCATCGCCTATATGCAAAGAAACTGGCGCTGTTAAGCCTGTTTACCAACCAACGCATGGATACATTTGGCGAAAGTGCAACGGTGCCCTTAATGCACTACCTGCTGCTGAACTTACTGCCATTGCGATTGGTTTACCTGAGTAAAAACAGATCGGTAGCTGCAGCAAGCGGGCAATTTATGTTGTTTGATGCCGAAGTATACCGTGCTCAAAATTGGCATAAACAGGTAAAGGAAAAAATTGTGGAGGACGTTGAAATTA
>CAIPDP010000159.1 GCA_903863845.1 uncultured Mucilaginibacter sp.
GGTAGGGTAGCCCGGGACAAAGATTTGCAGCCTGGGGTTCTGTTTTATTTTGCAGGGTAGGCCTGCGGGTAAAGAGGCATTTGCGATGACGGGTGCGCCTTTGGTTACTTTGGCGCAACAAATTGTAAAAGCAATCATGAGCCCCTTAAAAAAACAAACAACTGCGAATAACTAAACAGCCTCCGCGGCAACTGAGCGGTGGATGTTAGTCCTTTGAATAAAGCACCTCCGGACCCGGAAACAACACCGCCTCCCCCCACCGCACTCACCCTTCGACGAGCTCAGGATGACAGCCAGTGCTTTCGATTTAAGATTAAAAAGAGCGTAGGGTGTCATGGTGAGCTTGTCAAACCATGGTGCGCAATGGCCCAAACCGCGTCACCCTTCGACAAGCGATATGACAATTCTTTTATTATTTTTACAATATGAGAAAGATTGTTTTCCTAACCATTGCACTTTTTGCCGGCATCAACACTTACGCTCAAAAAGTATCACACACTTTTGCCCTCGGCGACACCGCATTTTTGCTGGATAACAAGCCCTTGCAGATCATTTCGGGCGAGATGCATTGTTACCGGATACCAAGGGCTTATTGGCGTGACCGTATCCTTAAGGCGAAAGCGATGGGATTGAACACGATCGCTACCTATATTTTCTGGAACATGCATGAACCGGTGGAAGGGCAATTTGATTTCACCGGCAATAACGATATCGCCGAATTTGTACGCATTGCCAAAGAAGAAGGTATGTGGGTGATCATGCGGCCAAGCCCTTATGCCTGTGCCGAGTGGGAATTTGGCGGTTACCCCTGGTGGCTGCTGAAAGACAAAACATTAAAAGTTAGGAGTAAGGACCCCAAATTTTTACAAGCCTACCATGATTATGTGATCCAGTTGGGTAAAAAATTACGCCCATTGCTGATCACCCATGGAGGTAATATATTAATGTTCCAGATCGAGAATGAATATGGTTCGTATAGCAACGACAAAGAATACCTTGATATTAACCGCAAACTATTCCGCGAAGCAGGATTTGACGGCACCCTGTTCACCTGCGACGGGCCCTCACAATTGCCCGCAGGTTATCTCCCG
This sequence comes from uncultured Mucilaginibacter sp., assembly GCA_903863845.1. Lineage (GTDB taxonomy): Bacteria > Bacteroidota > Bacteroidia > Sphingobacteriales > Sphingobacteriaceae > Mucilaginibacter. The sequence continues at coordinate 1,092 of CAIPDP010000159.1, forward strand.
GGCTACCTGCCTGCTGTAAACGGACTGGATAATCCTAAGGAAGTAAAAGCGCTGATCAATAAATACCATGATGGTAAAGGGCCCTATTATATAGCCGAATGGTATCCCGGCTGGTTTGATAGCTGGGGCAGCGGCCACAATATCAGCAACCTGAAAGAAGACGCCGGCAAGCTGGATACCGTTTTGGCCAATGGCATATCCATTAACCTGTACATGTTTCATGGTGGCACCACGCGCGGTTTTATGAATGGCGCCAATATGAGCCGGAACGATCCTTATTCGCCACAAACTTCCAGCTACGATTACGATGCCCCGCTGGATGAAGCTGGTAATACCACCCCCAAATATTTTAAATTCCGCGAGATCATCCAAAAGCATCTGGCGCCGGGCGAGAAACTTCCGCCGGTGCCGGCTAATAATAAAACCATCGCGATAAAAAATATTAAATTAACTGGCAGAGCGCTGCTTTTCGCTAATCTGCCAACCCCGGTTACTTCAGATAAGCCTTTGAGTTTTGAAGACCTGAACCAGGGTTATGGTTTTGTTTTATACCGAACCAAACTAAAAGAGGCCACCAATGGATTATTAAAGATCAAAGAGCTGCGCGATTTTGCGACGGTTTATATCAATGGCAAACGTGTTGCAGTACTTGACAGGCACGTGAAACAGGATTCTGTTCAATTGGACCAGGTGCCGGCAAATTCAACATTGGATATTTTAGTTGAAAACAATGGCCGTATCAACTACGGATCATATCTGACGGATAATCGCCAGGGTATTACCGAAAAAGTGACGCTCGGCGGCGCTGAAATTAACGGTTGGGTAATGTATAAATTCCCATTTACACGCGTACCGGCATTAAAATATTCAGGGATTCATGATCAATCCGAACCTGCACTTTTCAAGGGCACTTTCAATCTCACAAAAACCGGCGACACCTATCTTGATCTCAGTGGTTTCGGCAAAGGTTTTGTATTCCTTAACGGTCATAATTTAGGGAAGTACTGGTACGTTGGCCCACAGCAAACGCTATATGTCCCTGCATCTTGGCTCAAAAAAGGCGTAAATGAGATCGTTGTGTTTGATGAATTGAAGGGTGGACATACTATTATCAGCGCACTGAATAAGCCGATTTTGAATACGGTAGTCAAAGAGCAATAAAACCGAAGGCTTGGCCCCCTACCATGTCATTTCGACGAACGAAGCGTTGGGAAAAGCGTTGCGAGAGGAGAAACCTTATACGATTAGCATAACAGTCGTACAAAGCGTACAAATTTTCGCCGCACCCCGGTACACAGGCCCGCGCTGTTTGTCGAAATGACATTGGATTTTAACGCCAACCACCCTGCGCCAAGCCCCCTTAAATACTTATAAAAAACGCCGCTTCAAAAACATGCCCCTGCTTCAAATGCTGGATGGCCTCTTTCTTGCTGATGTCGACCTGCTTGGCGGCAGTATCGGCACAACCCAGCCAAGGTTCAATGCACAGGAAATCGGCACCGGGTTTGGCCCAGATACCGAGATAATTGAAATGGGGGAATTCTACGGCCAGGGTTTGGTCGTGTTTGTCGCTTTTGATTGTTACTTCGCGCGATTTGAGGCTTTTGAAAACCCAGGCATCGGTTAGAAACATATCGCGGGTAAGGTGCAGTTTTTTGCCATCGAGTTTAACCGTTTGCGTTTCGCCGGTATAAAAGCCTTCCGGTGATAATAATTGCTTCTCCAATGTCTCATCGCTTTCAAACTCCAGATAGTAGTCCTCATAATTTTCACCCGTATGGAAAGGCACATTAAAGGCCGGGTGGCCGCCTACAGAAAAATAGATGGTATCGTGCTGGTGATTGACCACCTTATAGGTAACACGCAGCGCATTATCGATCATATCATAGTGTACCTGAAAATCAAATTTATAAGGGTATTCCAGCAAAGTATGGTCGGAATACGGCAGCGAAAACCGCGCAGATACCTCGTTCGATGCCAATAGCAACAGCTCACTTTCGCGGTTAAAGCCATGTCGCTTCATGGGGTAGGTTTTCCCGTTGACCAGCAATTCGTTATTGATCAATCCCCCTACTACCGGGAACAGGTTGGGTGCATGCCATGGCCAGATATTAGGATTGCCCTGCCACAGGTGTTCGACGCAGGAAACTTTATTATAAACCGAGGTCATTTCGGCGCCCTGGTTACGGATCTTAACTTTCAGAAATTCGTTTTCAATGGTAGTCATAAAGGATAATTGGTCTTATACAAATTACATCATTTTTCATGATACAAACCAACAAATCCGGTGCTTGTTTGGCGGTGGGGTTTAATCACAGAGAGCACGGAGTATTCCCTCTGTTTCCTCTGTGAAAACCTTTGCGAACTCTGTGGTTAAAAAAGCACGCTGCTAAAGGCCAATGAGACATCAAATCGCTCAAATCCCAAAATCGTGTCCTAGTCTTCCTTCTTCTCTTCCAGAATCACAAAAGCACTATGCCTTGGTGCGGGCATAACCGAACTTTCGCCTTTCACATATTTCCAGATCACCTCGTTCAGATCACGTTCGGGAGCTTTGTCTTCTTTTGCCAGGTTAAAAAATTGCGAACGTTTACTGCTTTCATTATTCGCAACATTACGTTGTTCAAGGTCTACCTGCGCCGGGCGGGTTTGGTAAGGAGTAAGGTCAGGCTTTGAAGTGAAACAATCATAAAGCGGCTTGGCTGCCGCATCATACTGACTCATTGGCGGCAAACCGAGGATCAATTCAATCGTCCGCAAGACACCGGATGTGGAGTACATCTCGTGAATTACTTCCTGACGCTTCACATAAGGCCCCGCAACATATACCGGCGATCGGTGTGCATCAATATGATCGGGACCATCCTGGGCATCATCTTCCAGTATAAAAACAACCGACTGGCTCCATATCGGGCTATGCGACAGATGTTCGAGGAATTTACCCACTGCAAGGTCGTTATCTCCTACCGCCGCAATCGGCGAATAGGAGCCTTTATTTTGCCCGCTGGTATGATCATTACAGATACGCACTGTACTTAATTGAGGCACTGAATTGGTCGCGATGAGCGAATCGAGGTCGTGTTCCCATATCGCTTCGCGCTTAACATCTTTTATATCCAGATCAAAACTTGGTGCGGTGGGGCAATAGTGGCCCTGAAGTACTTTGATGTTGGGCTTATAATCGTCGGCAAACTCACCGTAAGTACGGAAACTTACACCTGCCCGTTTGCAAAAATCCCAGATATAACCATCACGCGGGTCACTGGCCGGGCGTGTTCCTTCCGAATCGTAATTACCACCCCGGTCGCCATAACTGGTCGGCCATGTTTTTTCGATGAAATCAGTAGCGTATGCTGCGGTGCTCCATTGATGCCCGTCGGCACTTACTTCGGCATCAACATAAAAATTATCAAGCAACACAAAATTATTAGCGATGGCATGTTGATTTGGCGTTACTTTATTACCGAAGATACAAAGCGACGAATCGCCCCTGCCCTGCGGTACATCACCTAAAACCTGATCGTAAGTGCGGTTTTCTTTGATGATATAGAATACGAATTTGATCGGCGATTTTTCACCGGCTTTTCGTGGAATTGGGTTACCCGCTTCCCCGTCAGCCAGCTTTATCTTTTTTTCATTAAAAGGCGAATTGGCATAAACCTGCCTGGTATAAACCTTTAATTGTGCAGGCGTTGGTGTTTTGATAAATGAAAGCGTGCCCAGGAAAAGTCCGCCGATATATTGTTCTTTGGCGTTTTTTGCGCCTTGTTGATAAGCATTATTGTCCGTTTTTTTGATAGGCTGCGGACCTTCGGGATTAGCCATGGAGGTAAAACCTTTTCCATTGGCGAGGATGATCTTGTTGCCAAGTGTTTTGACGTTGGTTGGATACCAGCCTACGGGGATAAAACCCAGGCTACGGCTACTGCCCGGTTTGCTTACGTCAAATACAGCCAGGTAATTGTTATCGGCATTGGCAATATACAGAGTCTTTTCATCAGCAGATAGTGCAATCCCGTTGGTTGTTGAACCTGTTAGATGGGTCGGAAATAAAGTGGTAGCTAAGGTTTCCAGTGTTTTGCCGCTGAGTGTATTGATGACAGATACCGAATTGTCATTGGCATTGGCAACATATAATAACGTGCCTTTCTTACTAAGTAATATCTCATTGGGGTGATCGCCAACATTTATGTTTTTTTGGATTTTGTTGGTTATGGTATTATAAACCACCACTTTTCTGCTGCCCCAGATAGAAATATAGAGTAATTTTTCATTAGGCGATAGGATACAACTATAGGCTTCGGCAGGAAGCAAAACCTTTTTGATAACTGATCTTTTGGCCGGATCGACAACATATAAAGCACTGTCTTCTTTGGTAACCGTATACAAACGCGTATTCGACTTGTTTACCGCGATACCTGTTGGTGATACTTTGTTTTTTGGCCAGGCAGCAGGTGCCAATTTGATGGTATCGGGAATGCCGAATTTGTCATTTTTGATGGGATAAGCTAATATCCAGTTATCGTTGCCACCTGATGCATAAAGGGTCTTTTCATCACCACTAAACGCCAGGCCGTACCACGATTTACCGATCACTTTTTCATCAAGGATTTTTTCGGACTTTGGATCGATGAGCTGAATAGATTGTGTACTCTGCCCATTATTGGTAACAGCCAGCAATCGCCCTGATGCGGAAATCTGGATATTTAAAGGAAGATCACCCAGTTGCAATGAGGTTCCTGCGGGGCTCAGTTTCCAACCATTGGGCAACAATACCTGCCCGGTTTGTGCTATCTTGCCGGGCAATTGGGCAAATGTAGCGCTGCTGCATAACACGACAGCCAAAACGAAAAACAACTTTGATCGCATAGGAATGATTTGAAGACAGATCAAAATTAAACATTAAGGTGCTGAAAAATGGGGCTTAACAGAAACTTAATGAAGAACTGACATTTGCAGATATTAACCACAGAGAGCACAAAGGAGGTGCACGGAGTACACAGAGAAAAAAGATGGCCAGCGGCCTCAGCGCAACAATTCCGGCCGTATTTTATCGGTAAACTCCTTCGCAAACTTGTTCAATTTGGGTTGGATAACAATAGCGCAATAGGATTTATGCGGATTATCATTATAGTAATTCTGATGATAATCCTCGGCCTGGTAAAATTCCGAGGCGGGTGTTATTTCGGTAACTATCGAGCTGTCAAATACTTTTTCTTCGGTCAACCTTTTTATCATTGCTTCGGATGCCAGGCGTTGTTCCTCTGTATAATAAAATATTGCTGAACGGTATTGGGTACCCACATCGGCCCCCTGACGGTTGAGTGTAGTAGGGTTATGGGTCTTAAAAAACACCAGCAACAATTCGTCGATCGATATTTCTGCATCGTCATATTCCAGGTGGATTACTTCTGCATGCCCGGTGCGGCCGGTGCATACCTGCTCATAGGTTGGGTTTGGCGTTTGACCACCCATATACCCTGAAGCTACCGATTGAACGCCTTTTAAGGTTTGAAAAATAGCCTCTGTACACCAGAAGCAACCGTTACCAAATGTTATTTTTTGTATACTCATATTAATCCCTTTACCAATATAATGCCGCAATTAAATTTATGCCTTTATGGCATAGCCTATGCCTTCCGCAATTTAATTTATTACACTAATTAATAATAATTTATAATTTAGTGTCCGTTATACATTTATTGCCAAAATAAACCGACATGTATTCATCTCATTTATCTGCAAAAACAGCAAGCGTTTTTTTGCTGATCGCCCTATTATTTGTATGTAGCAACAGTTTCGCCCAATCGCCGCGAAGCCGGGCCGATTTCGATCAAGGCTGGCGTTTTAACCTGGGCGATGTACAGGGCGGCGAATCACAAAATCTGAATGATGGCAGTTGGCGGCAACTAAACCTGCCGCATGATTGGAGCATAGAGGGCCAATTCAGCAAAGAAAACCCTGCTACCCCGGATGGTGGTGCCTTGCCGGGAGGCATAGGTTGGTACCGCAAAACTTTTACGGTTCCGGCATCATCCAAAGGCAAAAATGTTTTTATCGATTTCGACGGGGTATACCAAAAAAGTACCGTTTGGATCAACGGGCATCAATTAGGCTTCAGGCCAAATGGTTATATCTCTTTTGAGTACGATCTGACGCCTTATTTAAACTTTGGCGGTAAAAACACCATAGCGGTTAAGGTTGATAACTCGGTTCAGCCTAATTCGCGCTGGTACTCGGGCTCGGGAATTTACCGGAATGTGTGGTTGGTGACTACGAATAAAATTGCTGTGGACCACTGGGGAACCTATATTACTACCCCTGAAGTTAGCAACGCAGCTGCAAAAATCAATTTACAGGTTGCGATCAAAGTCGCGAATGATACACATTCTGTTATTGCAAAAACTATCATTTACGATGAAGCAGGTAAAGTTATAAGTACCGCAAACGCCAGTATCGCATTAAATGAACACCATCCCGACAATGCTATTAACGCGGCATTTTCATTCCATATCAAAAATCCTGAACTCTGGTCGGTCGACCGCCCATACCTGTACAAAGCTGTTACCAGTTTAATAAGCGCCGGAAAGTTAGTTGACCAATATACCACCCCCTTCGGTATCCGTTATTTTAATTTCGATTCCGATAAAGGATTCTCGCTCAATGGCAAACCATTGAAAATACTCGGGGTATGTGATCACCACGACCTCGGAAGCTTCGGTGCCGCTGTTAATTACCGTGCCCTGGAACGCCAGCTGCAAATGCTTAAAGAGATGGGTTGTAATGGTATCCGCACTTCGCATAATCCTCCCACTCCTGAGTTACTGGAGCTGGCTGATAAATTAGGTTTTATTGTGATGGATGAGGCTTTCGACTGCTGGGAATGGGGAAAAGTAAAATACGATTACCACCTGTTTTTTAAAGAATGGCATAAACGTGATCTGGAAGACCAGATCCTGCGCGACCGTAACCACCCAAGCGTATTTATATGGAGTGTTGGCAACGAGATCCCACAGCAAGGCGACACCAGTGCCCTGCGCATAGCTCCTGAATTGGCGGTCATTGTGCATTCTCTGGATAAAACGCGACCCATCACCACCGCTAACGACAGACCAGATACAAGCAATAAGATCATCAAATCGGGTGCTATTGATCTGGTGGGCTACAATTACCACGAATTTAACTATGCGGGCTTCCACGACCGTTATCCCGGCAGGAAATTTATTGCCACAGAAACAACTTCCGGTTTAGAAACCCGTGGTTTTTACCAGATGCCTTCAGACAGTATTATGCGCTGGCCCACAGCAAGAGATTATCGCACCCCGGCAAAAATGAACAAAGATAATACCGTATCTGCTTATGATAACGTGTCGCCACCATGGGGATCAACTCATGAAGAAACCTGGAAGGTGATGAAGAAATACGATTTCCTTTCGGGGATGTTCATTTGGACAGGCTGGGATTACCTGGGCGAGCCTACACCTTATACCTGGCCTTCGCGCAGTTCTTACTTCGGTATCATTGACCTGGCTGGTTTCCCCAAGGATGTGTTTTACATGTACCAAAGCGAATGGACCAATAAAACCGTGCTGCACTTATTGCCGCACTGGAACTGGCAGCCGGGACAAACGGTTGATGTTTGGGCCTATTATAATCATGCCGATGAAGTGGAATTGTTTTTGAATGGAAAGTCGATGGGTACCAAAAAGAAAGAAGGTGACGACCTGCATGTGATGTGGCGTATCAAATATGAACCCGGCACCATTAAAGTGGTTTCGCGCAAAAATGGCAAAGTTGTGCTAACCGACGAAAGGCATACCGCCGGGGCTCCGGCAAAGATCGTGCTTGCCGTTGACCGTAAGCAGATAAAGGCTAATGGCAAAGATCTGGCCTTTGTTAGTGTAAAAATATTGGATAAGGACGGTAATCTGGTTCCGCAGGCAGATAACCTGGTGAAGTTTAAGCTGAATGGTAATGCTTATATCGCAGCAACAGATAACGGCAGTGAAACTGATCACGATTTGTTTCAGGCGCATGAGCGGCATGCTTTTAACGGCCTGGCGCTGGCGATCTTACAATCGAACGGCAAACCGGGGATGATCAAATTGACCGCTGAATCAGCAGGATTAAAGGATGCATCAATTGTTGTTAAAGCAAAATGATATTTCGGGCGCCCATTTTACTGAATGTTATTGACTGGTTATAATACCAAATTGGGAAAAGCCGTCAATAACATTCAATCGCTTTGTTTCTGAGCTAATTGTATTTAAAAAGGGCGGAAAGTCGAATTGGAAAGAAAATCGAGCTCAACTGTCAGGCGTCCTGCTCCTGGGTTGTATCTTCTGCTTTATTGATTCCGAAAAGCTGCTGCAGTTTCCGGATCTGGCGCTGGCGGTTGAAAAACTCATCGAGCAAATAGGCTGGAATAAAGCCCCCCATCCAAAAAGCAGCAACAAACAGGTTTGACATACCTCGGGTCAGGAAGTAAGCAGAAGCCAGAAAAAAAACGAAGCCGAAAAGGGAATAGTAGTTTGACTGCATTACCTTCAACTTATAGCCTTTTTCCCTAAAGATCAGCCTGAATGGTGCAGTTAACAACGGGATAAAAATGAAATAAAAAAGATTTTTTTGAGAAAGACTAAGGTCGTGGGCTATATTTTTTCGGATATAACTATTGAGCTTTTCAACCTGTTTGGTTTTATAGATCTTTATCTCCTCTTCTGAAATTTTACGACAGGCTAATTCTTCAAAAGCTACAGTCACAGCAAGCTCGGAATAGCCAAATTTATTGTCTATTATTTCCATCAGTTTTTCCGTCGGCAGGCTGGAAAAAGTAATCTGTAACTCTTCTTTTGAAACCATTAGGGACGGTTTATAACTGGTAATCGGTTGACCCTTAGCTACAAAATTAAACCAATAAATTTGCTTATCCTAATAAAAGCAGTAAATATTTATGTAACAAATACACTAAGCTGATTTTGGCTTATTTCTTGGGTCTTAATAAATTCGGGAATGAGCGGACCGCAATAGTGGAAACAACACCGCCAGGGCCGATTTTGCGGATGATATTATTATTCTCGTCGGAAACATAAACATTGCCGGTCGCATCTACCACAATGCCGGCTGGCGTATTGAAAGTTGCCTGAAGCGCTCCGGCATCTGCCGAACCTTTGGCACCGCTTCCCGCAAATGTACTTACTTGCCCTGCCGGACTAATTTCGCGTATCAAATTATTGCCTGAATCGGCTAAATATAAATTTCCTGCCCCATCTATTGCGATACCAAAGGGCGAATTAAAACTAGCTGCCGTTCCATTTCCGTTAATTTTTCCGGTGCTTCCGTTACCAGCTATTGTACTTACCAGTCCCGCAGCTGTCACTTTTCGTACCTCATTATTGCCATTATCGACTACGAATATGTTGCCATTCCCGTCAACAACCAGACTTTCCGGCAGGTTAAAACGCGCTGCTGAATCCAGCCCATCAGCATTTCCGGCCACGCCAGCTTTGCCGGCCAGTGTACTCACTACACCCGCCGGAGTAATTTTGCGGATCTCGTCATTGCCATAATCAGCTACATAAACATTACCGCTGCCATCTACGGCAACGCCCATGGGCGAGTTAAAACTTGCCGAATCCCTACCATCGGCAGCACCCGCCGATCCGGTACCGGCAAAATTACTTACGGTACCATTTACAGCTATTTTTCTGATCAAA
>CAIPDP010000160.1 GCA_903863845.1 uncultured Mucilaginibacter sp.
AATACCTGGGCGGAGTAGGGGTGTAGTTCGGAAGTTGGCGAGTCCGCACCCCGATGGCAATCGGAAGTCCGAATCTTTTTGCGGGTTAGATCAAATAATAAATTTTGATAGCTACTGTACTTTTCTCAAAATTAGTACCTCTGAATATCGGTTTGGTTCCTGAAGTGTTGGTAAACTACTTTCATCAGTTTTGCCAATAACCCTGAAAAATCCGATTAAAATCCTGAAATTCGCGACCATATTATATTGCATTGAGAACACTGATCATAGGTACCCGGGGTAGCGAACTTGCTTTGTGGCAGGCACATTTTGTTAAGGATAGCCTGGCTGCTAATGGCATAACTGCCGAACTGAAAATAATTAAAACCCAGGGCGACCGTATCCTGAATCTGAGCTTTGATAAGCTGGAAGGCAAAGGTTTTTTTACAAAAGAACTCGAGGAAGAATTGCTCGCCGGTACGATCGACCTGGCCGTACATTCGCATAAGGACCTGCCTACCGAGAATCCTCCCGGCCTCATCATCGCAGCAGTTTCCGAACGCGAAGACCCGTCTGAATATTTATTGATACTCAAAGATTGTGTGGATGTTCGTCAAAAAATGTCCCTCAAATTTGGTGCTTTGGTAGGTACTTCTTCTAATCGCCGTAAAGCTCAATTGCTGGCTTATCGTCCCGACCTTGAGATCGCTGAATTACGCGGAAATGTACCTACCCGTATCGGCAAACTACGCGACGAAAAATATGATGCCATCATGATCGCCAAAGCCGGCGCAAGCCGTTTGGAGATCGATCTGAGCGAATTTCATGTAGAAGAATTAACACCGGCCGAATTGGTACCGGCGCCGGCACAAGGTGTACTGGCTATACAGATACGCGAAAGCGATAAAGAATTATTTGATGCTTTGCAGGTATTACATCACCCTGACGTAGCCGAACAACTGTCGGTTGAGCGCAGTGTATTAAAGCTTTTTGGCGGTGGTTGCCACTTGCCTTTGGGCTGTTATTGCCGCAAGGAAAATGGACAATTCCAGGTTTTTACATCGAAAGCAGATAAGGGTGAGGATTTCCCCGATAGGGCATTTATCACTTCGGCAACAACAGATGGGCTTGCCGAAAAAGTAGTTTCCTTGTTTGCTGCTGATCGTCAATTGCCTGCCAGCGTATTTATTTCACGTGAGTTGAGTGAACAAAGCTATTTCAGGCGGGCGCTTGAAATACATAACATTAAGGTTGAAGCCCGATCATTGATACGTACTGTACCTGTAATAACCAAACTATCGCAGCATGTATTACAGGATGCCGACTGGATTTTCTTCAGTAGCAAAAATGGCGTCGAATACTTTTTTCAACTCGAACCACAATTACCTGCAAATATCAAATTTGGCGTTATGGGTGCGGGTTCGGAAGAGGCTTTGCGGCAAAAAGGTCATTTAAGCAGCTATACTGGTATCGGTATTGATACCGATGAGGTAGCAGCACAATTTGCATTATTAGCCAATGGCACAAAAGTAATATTCCCGGGAGCTGAAGGCTCGCTGAAGAGTATACAAAAAGGATTATCAGCAGACTCAACCATCATAGATCTTTCGGTTTATGAAACGGTACTGGATGAAAATGTTGAAGCGACAGAAGCCGAGATACTTGTCTTTACCAGCCCATCAAATGTCGATGCCTATTTTGCCGGAAACCTGCTCGATCCGGGGCAAATTGTTATCGCAATTGGCAAATCTACAGGTCGCAAATTAGACGAAATGGGTACCAATTATATATTGCCCTTTTCACCAGATGAGGTTGGTCTTGCTGAGGCTGTCTTTGGCTATAGCTGGTAGAATTTTTCGAAAGATATCAAACTGTTCTGATCACAAACCAACTTTTAGTGCACGATGTATTTTACGATCAATCGTGGATGCCTTGATGTAACGCTGTAATAACTGGAACAGAATATCCTGCTTGTATATTGCATTTCGTTTTGCAGTCCCAACTTGAAGCCAAAATTCTGGCTATTATTTATCATAGCAGCAACAAGGCCGGTTACGTTAATATCCAGGTTCTGGTAGGGGGCTCCTGTGGTAGGCACTACAACCTGATTTGCTGTTAAACCTGAGGGTTGGTTGAACCAGTTAACAGTTGCCGGATCCCAGGAAGTGGCCACCTGTTGCACGACAAAAGAGTTATCGGTGCCATAGTTGGCATGTACCAAATCCCCGTTTTTGGGGATCGTATCTGAGAACATATGCAGATCAGCTGAAATAATAGTTGAGTTTACCGGAATGCTGCTTAGATCGAATTTTAACAAGTTACGGACCGTCACAGGTACGCTGTTGATGGTCCAGGCCGCCAGAGGCTCCTCTATCGAAGATTTATTCGTTGCATCTGTATTCCCCAATAAAGAAAGCGCAATTTCATAAGGGTTATTGGTTGGCGACAAATTGAGTGTGAGCTGACTTGAGGGTTTGACAGTTACGCCAACTGTGTCTGTCGCCGACGAGCCGCTTTTATCGATCACCAGTAACTGGAAAATATAGTGACCAGTTGTTAAGCCTTTTGCATAGGTGTTTTGTGAACTTTCATTAATAATAATTGCTTCGTTAGGCCCCGATATCTGACTCCACAAATAGCCGGTAATATGATCGCCCGGCCCGGCCTGTCCCGAAAGATTTACTGAATCGTGGGGCAGGCTTATTGAAGATGAGTCGACCGCCGCAATAGCTTTAACCATATAGGCAGGCACAACCTGCGCCTTTTGACAACTGTAGGTCAAAATCAACGCCAGTAACAATGTAGACAGGGGCAGTAGCCTGATTTTCATTTGGTTCTATAAATGACGAGTTAAACGAATCTACGAAATTACTATCAAAAATTAAAAAAGTGTTGTTCGGGATATTGCCCCATTTCTATAAAATCATCTTTAAGCCATAAAACGTCTTTTAGTGATGTAATTCAATATATAATTGCAATCGTTTCTCTAAATTTGCGTTCCCCTCATCATGGTGATCTACACGTGTTGGGTAACAGAATAAAAAATGCTTCAACGACCAAGAAGAAACCGAAAAAACGAAGTGATAAGGCAAATGGTGCAGGAAACGCACCTAAGTGCCGCTAACCTGATTTTTCCTTTATTTATTATCGACGGCAATAACCAAAAAAGCGAAGTTAAATCGATGCCGGGCATATACCGTAACTCAGTTGATAATCTGTTGCATGAGATCGAGAGTTGCCTGAAACTGGGCTTGAAATCTTTTGATCTGTTCCCAAATCTTGAAGATGCTTTTAAAGACAAATACGCTACCGAAAGTTACCGTGATGGCAGTTTGTACCTGCGAGCGATCAGCGAGGTGAAAAAGCATTTTCCCGAAGCCGTTGTGATCACTGATGTAGCTATGGATCCTTACAGCATCGATGGTCATGATGGTATTGTAGAAGATGGACATATCCTGAATGATGAAACCCTGGCTATATTAGGCAAAATGGCACTGGCGCATGCGCAGGCAGGTGCCGATATCATTGCACCGTCGGATATGATGGATGGTCGTGTAGGCTATATCCGTCAGGTGTTGGAAGATAACGGCTTTACCAGTGTTTCGATCATGTCGTATACTGCAAAATACGCCAGTGCTTTCTACGGTCCTTTCCGTGATGCCTTAAACTCGGCACCGAAATTTGGGGATAAAAAAACCTACCAGATGAACCCAGCCAATCAGCGTGAAGCTTTGATCGAAGCCGATCTGGATGAAGCTGAAGGAGCCGACTTCCTGATGGTGAAGCCTGCTTTGGCTTACCTTGACGTGATCAAATTATTAAAGGATAATACTGAATTGCCCATTGCTGCCTACAATGTGAGCGGCGAATATGCTATGGTAAAAGCAGCTATCCAAAAAGGATGGTTGAATGAACAACGTGCAATAACTGAAATATTAACCAGTATACGCAGGGCAGGTGCTACGGCGATCTTAAGCTACCATGCGAAAGAAGTGCTGGAGAATGGGTGGGTTTGAGATGGTGGTTCATAGTTCATGGTCGATAGTCCATGATAGAAGGATTAAATAATAAACAAACCAAGGTCTATGGACTATGGTCTATCGACTAAAATACAAACCATGGTCTATCGACTATGGTCTAAAATAATAAACAACCCATGGTCCATGGACTATGGTCTATCGTCTAAAAGAAATGCTTGATTCAATTAAAAAAATGTTTTCTGTTGAGGGTGATGAACCGGTAAGTTCTACTGGCAAACCGGATATCAGCAGAGAGAAGTCGGCCGAACTCTATGAAAAGTCAAAAACATATTTCCCGGGTGGGGTAAACTCGCCGGTACGGGCATTCAAGTCGGTTTATGGTACACCTTTATTCATTGCTAAAGGCGATGGCTGCCAGATATGGGATGCCGATGGCAACCAGTTTATCGATTTTTGCTGTTCATGGGGGCCACTGATCCTGGGGCATAATCATCCAAAGGTTAAGGAGAAGGTAATTGAAGTCATGCAAAATGGCATGTCCTTCGGCGCACCAACAGCCTTAGAAAACGAACTGGCCGAACTACTGCTGAAAAATAACAAATACATCAAAAAACTACGCTTTGTAAGCTCTGGTACCGAAGCGGTCATGTCGGCGATCAGGTTGGCGCGTGGATTTACCGGCCGCGATAAAATATTGAAGTTCGAAGGTTGCTACCACGGACATTCTGATTCTTTGTTGGTTAAAGCGGGTTCTGGTTTGGTTACTTTCGGCGAAACTTCTTCGGCTGGTGTTCCCAAATCATTTGCTGCAGAAACGATTGTAATAGGCTTAGATGATAAAGAGGCATTGCAAAAAGCATTTGAAGAGTTTAAAGATCAGATAGCGGCGGTGATCATCGAACCGGTACCTGCCAATAATGGCTTGCTGCTTCAGTCTAAAGAATATTTACAATACCTGCGCGAGATCTGCTCCCAAAATGGTACCCTGCTCATATTTGACGAGGTGATCTCGGGTTTCAGGGTCGGATTTGAAGGGGCCGCGGGATACTATGATATACAGCCTGATATTATTACTTATGGCAAGATCATTGGCGGCGGTTTGCCGGTAGGATGTTACGGCGCTTCTGCCGAGATCATGGGTAGTGTATCACCAGAAGGTCCGGTATACCAGGCCGGAACTTTATCAGGAAATCCGGTAGCTATGGCTGCTGGTATCGCCCAATTGACAGAACTGTTACGCTCGGGTTTCTACCGCGATCTGAACGCAAAAACGGAAGAATTTGCCGAATCGATACAGCGCTTTGCTTCGGCAAAAAGTTATAAATTCAAGGTATTCAGCATAGGCTCTATCTTCTGGTTTGCTTTCACCGATCAGGATAGCATCAGCAATGCAGATCAGATCGATCCTTCGAGCATGGAGAAATTTAAAGTGATGCACCGGGAACTTTTGAACAGGGGTATTTACCTGGGCCCTTCCGGCTATGAGGTGGGATTTATTTCTTCGGCGCATACAAAAGTTGACCTGGAAAAGGCCAAGCGCGCTATTTTCGAAAGTTTAGATATCGTATTCAGGAAATAAAAAGGTATAGCGATACACTAGTTTATATACACCAGGTGCAAAAAACAAGATTACTATCCGCGGTAAACGGAGACCAAATAATTAAAGCCAAATGAAAAGACCATTTGTCATTTTTTACGCCATTATCATTTATGCTACAACCGAGCTGATTTGGTGGGGCTATATGCTGGTGCGCCTACAGCCAAAACGTACAGCAATGATCGTAGGGGAAGGTACAATGTTTGCCATTATATTTATAGTTGGTGCTATCAGCCTGCATAAATCGATCAGGAAAGAACGCCGGTTGCAGAATCAGAAAAAGAATTTCCTGCTTTCGGTAACCCACGAATTGAAGTCGCCGCTTGCTTCTATCAAATTGCTGCTTCAAACTATCCAAAAACGCGACCTTACCAAAGAACAGATTCAGGACTTTATTGGCAAATCATTACTGGATATCGAGCGTCTGGACGATATGGTTGAGAATATGTTGCTGGCATCCAAGATCGAAAACAAATCATATACTTTTCCCAAGGCGCAATTCAACCTGTCGGCTTTGGTCGACAATGTGGTTAACCGGCTGCAACTGAATAAATGCGATCTGAATGAACAATTGATCAATGCCGAGATTGAACCTAAGATTGAGATAACAGGTGATAAATTCGCGTTGACCTCGGTTGTGACCAACTTGATCGAAAATGCCATCAAATATTCGGGCCCCTGCGAAGTGGTTGATGTAAAGCTTTATTCGAAAGATGATAAAGTGTACTTTGAGGTGGCTGACCATGGAATTGGTATTGCAGAGACGGAAAAGAGCAGGATTTTTGATAAATTCTACCGGGTCGGCAGTGAGGATACCCGTAATACCAAAGGCACCGGGCTGGGATTATATATTGTAAAAGAAGTTTTGGACAAACACGAAGCCAGCATCAGGGTAAAAGACAACGAACCTTCAGGCAGCGTTTTTGAAGTAGTATTTGCCTGAGGCGGTTTGATAGGCTGTGCGTTCGATGTAAATCGTTAAAAGTGGCCGCAAAACGAATGGAATTATAGATAAAGTAAAAAGATTCATATTTAAAACGTCTAACGTAATACGTTGAAAGTCAAATACAAGACACACAATTAATCAAAAATAGCATGCCAAATAAAAAAAGAATATTGCTGGCAGAAGACGAAGAGCATTTGCTGGAAGCGATAAAACTAAACCTCGAACTGGAGGGTTACAAAGTGTCAACCGCCAACAACGGTAAAAAGGCGCTGCAGAAATTTAAAGAAGAGCGTTTTAACCTGGTTATCCTTGACGTAATGATGCCCGAAGTAGACGGCTTTGTGGTGGCTGAAACGATCCGCCTGGAAAACTCAGAAGTGCCTATTATGTTTCTGACCGCAAAAAACACCAATGAAGATAAAATTGCAGGTCTTAAAAAAGGTGCCGACGATTACCTGACCAAACCCTTTAACCTGGAAGAATTGATACTCCGTGTCAATAATCTGGTAAAACGTGGTTTAAAAGGCGAAGAACTGAAAGAATTCAACAGTTATAAGATCGGTGACAAAACCATTCATTTCAACTCATTTGAATTGGTGAATGGTGATGGATCGGTTACCGCGTTGACCAAAAAAGAAACTATGTTGTTAAAATTGCTGATCGAACGTCGCAACGAAGCGGTATCACGTGAGCAGATCCTTGAAACTGTATGGAACTATGATGTGTATCCTTCAACCCGTACTATCGATAACTTCATCCTAACTTTCCGTAAATATTTTGAACCAGATCCTAAAAACCCGGTTTATTTTCATTCTATTCGCGGTGTTGGCTATAAGTTTACAGATAATCACTAAGCATGTTTAGTAATAAGGCGAGGATACTGGTTGCTTTTGTATTTGTAGCACTTTTGATTTTTTTTATCTACAAACAGGTATTGGAGCTTGCATTAGCCAGTGCTTTGCTGATCGTATTGATCATCGTCGATTATTTTAAACAAGGTACATTGGTATTGGCTGCCAAGCATTTTTACGATAAGGATTATGCCGGTACTGAGGACTTACTTAAACAGATCAAAAAACCTGAGTGGCTGTTAGACAAACGACGCGGCGTTTATGAGTTTATGTTTGGTGCCATTTGTTTGCAAAAACACGACTATGAGGCAGCTGCGGTTCATTATGAACAGGCGGCTAAATTTCCGCTTCGCTCAGTGAATGAACATGTTGCTGCATTGGTGCACGCTGCAAATGTGCATATCCGATTGGGGAATTATGAAAAGGCGAAAGCCTGCCTGCAGGAGGCGCAGCAAAATGAAGACAAGATCACTGCTAAGATGAAGGCGGTGATCGGTAAATTAAAAGAGGAGTTAAAATAAAATAATAATAGCGATGCAGAGATGCTACTTAGCTATGTGTTTATATGAGAGATTCATTACTGATCAAAGCCGCATTTTCAGAAAATACTGAACGTCCGCCCGTATGGATGATGCGCCAGGCGGGGCGTTTTATGAAGGAATATTGGGATATCAAGAACAAGTACAGTTTTCTGGAGATGTGCAAAACTCCCGAAATTGCGGCCGATGTAACCATGTTGCCGGTCGATTTGCTGGGTATTGACGGTGCTATCCTGTTTTCGGATATCCTGGTAACAGGCGAAGCCATGGGCGGCGATCTGAGTTTTCACGCAGGCACCGGCCCAAAGTTTGCAAACCCCGTGCGTACACAAGCTGATGTAGACAATTTGGAAACTGACGTAATGCCCCGGCTACAATATGTGGCCGATGCGATCAAAGTAATACAGCAGCGTCTGAACGGTAAAATCCCGTTGATCGGGTTTGCCGGTGCACCTTTTACGGTAATGAGTTATTTGGTTGAAGGTGGTTCGTCAAAGGATTTTAAACTGACCAAACTGCTTTTGCACAACCAACCTGAACTTGCACACCAATTGCTGGCAAAGATTGCAACTGTAACGGCCGATTATTTGAACTTGCAGATCGCTGCCGGCGTAAATGCTGTGCAAATTTTCGATAGCTGGGCACAGGCACTCGCATGGGATGATTACAAAGAGTTCTCACACAAATACATCGCCGAAATTATCAGCAAATTGAATCGGAAAGATATCCCTGTGATCTCTTTTTGCAAAGGCAGTTCGGTATTTGCGCCATTGATGGCCGATGCTAAACCGGATGTGATATCAATCGATTGGAACGTTGATCTATTAGACATCAAAAAGCGCTTGCCAAATGGTGTAGCCGTTCAAGGCAACCTGGATCCGCATATTTTATATGCCGATAAAAAGGTGATTAAAGAACGTATCTATCGTTTGTTCGACCGAATGAAGGGAGAGGATGGTTTTATATTTAACCTTGGTCATGGTATTATGCCTGATATCCCTTTCGACCACGTAAAATATGCGGTTGATATCATAAAAGAATACAGGTATTAATATATTCATATCGTGTACCAATATATTCTAGCTATACACATCATCTTTATTGTCTGCTGGTTTGCGGGCTTGTTTTATATTGTTCGCCTGTTTATTTATCATACCGAGGCTCAGGAAAAACCGGAACCGGATCGTACTATTCTTTCTAAGCAATTCGAGATCATGGAGCATAGGTTGTGGTATGTGATTACCGTGCCTTCTATGTTTCTGGTGGTAGCTGCAGGTTTAACTATGCTTTACCTGATGCCCGTTTGGTTGCAGCAGTCGTGGATGCATTTGAAACTGACTTTTGTATTAGGCTTGATCGTTTATCATTTCATCTGTCAGAAAAAGATCAAACAAATGAAAAAGGGTATTTTCAAATGGACCTCAACCCAATTGCGCATCTGGAATGAAATATCTACCATTTTTCTTTTCGCCATTGTTTTCCTGGCGGTACTTAAAAATAGCCTGAGCTGGATCTATGGCATCGTCGGGCTGTTGGCCTTTACCATGATCATCATGTCGGCGGTTAAGGTTTATAAGTATTACAGGACGAAGAAATAACTATGATTAGATATTGCCCTTGTAGAGGTCTTCGATTGGAAATATAAGATCATAATCATTCCAGTTCAAATTTCCGTTTACCAAACTAAACTGCGAGAACAAGTCCTGGTCAAGGTATCTTGAAATTGACGGATGAAGTGATTTTTTCAGAAACGGGCCAAAATCTATCGATCGCTCCTCTTCATTATTAAATTTCAAAATAAGGACGTAATCGCCTGCATATACGGCTGATTTGATCTCCAAACCTTCTTCTATTGGAGTGGCATTGAAATCTTGAACAATTCTCATTTTAATTTTTTTGTTATTCGTTCAAAAGAAACATTTTTATGATAGACAAAATAATCGATCCATTTTCTTATGATTTCGTCTCCATATATTTCAAGAAACTTTTCAAAATCTTTTAATTTATTAGTATCTAAAGATTTTTTTCCACTTACTAATTTAATCGTAATCTCAGATATTTCCCCATCGATAATAAGAAATTCAGCCTTATTCTCTTTTCCGTCAAAAGTTGCATGAACATGAATGGGTTCGTGTTCATTGGAATAAAAAAATATCACAATTCCCAGGTATTCAAATATTTTAGGCATCCTTCATTTTTTTATCAAATATACTATTTCCTCTCCTCCACACTCAAAACCACACTTGCCCTGTCGTCATGAACTTCCGGGTTAATACCAACGGTCATTAAAAAATCGCCGCTGTAGGTGCCTTCTTTGATGCCTGATTTTGTGCCTGGATACAGGTTGATCTCTTTTACTTCGTATTGTTTTCCCCGATCTAATCCTTTCAGTTTTACCGGCGCCTGGCTGCCTGCATCAAAACGCTGGCTCGCCAGGTAACTGAATACAATAGCGCGACTTTTCAGCGTATCAACATAAACAATAGAAGCCACATCATTATCCCAGGGACTTTGCAGCCGGTATTGGTTACCATGCCATATAGTTTCTGAAAAATCTTTGTAATTCTTTACGGCCTGCTGGCTAAACAACAAGTCATTGGGGGATAATTTTCCTACGACGATATCGAAACCCAATTTACCCATCATAGCCACATCTACGCGGTATTTAAGGGGTTCTTTGCCCCAATTGGTAACATGGTTCGAGCTTGCAAGGGCAGGGTACAGGTAGGAATATTCCCACTGGATAAAAATCCTTTCCCGTGGCTCGGTATTGTCACTTGGCCAGTATTCGGTAAAATAGTGTAAAGCCCCGTAATCTACCCGGCCACCTCCGCCTGAGCATAGCATCATCGGCACCTTAGGGTATTTCTGGCGCATGCGATCCATTACTTTGTATAGTCCTTTAACATAATCGACGTAAAAATTCGACTGGTCCTTTTCATAGACCGAATAGGCATTATAGATCACCGAATTACAATCCCATTTGATATAGGCCAGGTTAGGATTTTTAGTAAATAGCTCGTCAATTAAACCAAATACAAAATCTTGAACTTTAGGATTGCTTAGGTCCAGTACCAATTGGTTACGCATCATGTAATCGCCGCGTTTAGGCTGTTTTATCACCCAATCGGGATGATTTTCATAGAGCTCGCTTTTGGGGTTCACCATTTCAGGCTCTACCCAGATACCAAATTTTACACCATTATTTTCTGCTTCTTTTACCAAAAAACCAACGCCATCAGGCAATTTAGCCTTGTTCACTTGCCAGTCGCCCAGCCCGGCATGGTCGTCATTACGCGGATATTTATTAGCGAACCAGCCATCGTCCAGTAAAAACAGATCAACACCCAATTTTTTGGTATCCTTTAATATTTCACTTAGCTTTTGTTCATCAAAGCTAAAAAAAGTCGACTCCCAGTTATTTAGTAACGTTAGTCTTGGTCCCTCGCCATCAACCAGCTGATATTTACGCGCCCATTCCTGCAAATTTCTGCTCGCTTCACCTTTGCCTTGATGGGATAAGGTATAAACCAATTTTGGGGTTTCAAAAATAGCTCCGGCCGCTAGTTTATAGTCCGAAGCGTAATTGTTGATGCCGGCTATCAGTCGCAAATTATCATTAGGATCAACTTCCAGATCAATACGATAGTTTCCGCTCCATTCCAGATTGCCTATCAATACCTCGCCATCATCTTCGGTTGCTGGGTGACCGATCGAAACGATAAAGGAAGGAGGTTGCAGCAGATCGGCACGCGAACCAAGCTTGCTATCCAGAGTTTTGATGCCATGGGTTAATTTTTCTTCTTCCGGACGCATTTCTTTGGCCCATTCGCCATGGTATTGTTTAAGGTAGAAATTTTTAGCTTGCAGGTATAAATTGGCTGAGGCATATTTATTCAGCGTGATTTCTTTTTTCTCCTGATTGCTGATCTCACTCCACTGTTCGATAACATCTTCCGCAACATAAACTTTATAATGAAGGATAACTTCAACCTGATAAATTGGATCCTTTAAATGGATATTTGTTTGCAACACATCATCGCTGAGCTTTGAAAACGATTGGTCAACATATTTTAGTTCGAGCGACTTATTGCCGTCGGCATGTGTTACGGCTATAGCAGGTTCCAATACGTTCCGGGTTCCGGCGGTAGTATAGGCTGAACTGTATAGATTACCCTCATCGAGATTTTGCGTTGCGGGTATATGTTGGTATTCGTTCTTATCCGCCAGTTTTTTACCAAAATAAACCATGCTGAGGTAGCCGTCGCTGTTTACATGTAATACCAGGGCATTGTTTTTTGTTTCGATGGGAATGGTTTGAGCATGCACTGCAAATGATGCAAATAACAGCAAAGCTGCAACGAGGCGAATGATTTTTTTCATGGTGCTTTTGGAAAGCTAATTGGTTCAAACAAAGGTACAAGGTATTAAATTGAATCAGAAACCGCGACCTTGGGCTCGCTAGAACTAAAATTATTTTCAAACCCGTGCAACCATTTGTTATGCTTTTTCATCTAACTTATAAATGATGTTTTTGGAGCACAAATACACAATAGAAGAGCTGGTAAAGCGATGCAAATCGGGTGAACGCAAGGCACAGGAGGCTTTGTACAAACAATTTGTATCCAAAATGCTGGGTGTATGTATGCGGTACGCAGTGGATAAAATGGAAGCCGAAGATATGTTACAAAATGGTTTTATCTGTGTGTTTCAAAAAATGAGCGACTACCGGGGCGATGGTTCATTTGAAGGCTGGGTTCGTCGCATTATGGTACACAGTTCTATCGAATATTACCGCAAGCATCATAAAATGATGCAATTGGTTGAAATAGAAGAGTCGGGTGATGAGCCTTCTGTGAAACCACTTGCTTTGGCCAACCTCGACGCCCGCGACCTGGTGACGCTCATTCAGCAACTATCGCCAGGGTATAAGATCGTATTTAATTTATATGCTATAGAAGGTTATTCACACAAGGAAATTGGAGAAATGGTAGGAATTACCGAAGGCGCGTCCAAGTCGCAACTGTCGCGGGCAAGGACGATCCTAAAAGAGCAAATTGCAAAAATGGAAGGGAAAAAATATGGCTATGCAGGATAAAGAATTCGACGACCTTTTCCGGTCGAAACTGGAAAACATCGAGGCAGAACCACCCGAACAACTCTGGCAGGGGATCGATTCCTCATTGCAGGCTAAACGTCGCCGGGCGTTTCTGCTGCCCGTACTGCGAATTGCAGCTATCTTATTAATAGTAGTGTCGGCAGGCTGGTTTTTTGTAGAACACAAGCCGATACAAAATGGGGGTAAAAAACCTCAAAAGATTGCAGCTGGCTACCATAAAAGGGAACAACAGAGCTCTGCTGTACAACAGATAGCGCACATCCAAACGAAGCCAAAGTTGAAACTATTGGAAGATGATCAACAGAAATCAACCGGAGAAGGGGATCTTCCGCCGAAAATTGCCATGGCTGGAATTACGCCTCAAACAAAACCTATTCAGCCTGAAATACCAGTCGCTGCTCAACAGGTAACCGATGTGACACTGGCAGATGTATCGCTACCAATTGAAATTAAACCTCATGTAGTGCCTGATAAGGATGTTCCATTGCGTATCAATTCACCCGAAGAGCAGGTAGTTGCACAGGCCGACAGTAAAAAAATGGCATTGGCACAATTGCCTGCGGGTAACGATGAGCAGAATAAGTCCGTAGGCAAACACCGCAGCAAACATGGGCTGGGTGACCTGGTGAACCTGGTTACCGATCGATTTAATAAAAGCCGGGCAGCCATCATTAGCAATGGCGACTACGATGAATCGGTCATCGGAGAAGTAAGTAAAGGCATCAAAAAGATGAAGAAGGGACAGTGAGGGGGGGGTAGAGGTTAAAGGTTAAGGGTTAAAGGTATACCGATAGCTATTAGGATTATCGTGAAACCGCCAATGACCAATGCCCAATGATAAATAAATAAAAAAATCATAATAACTAAAGAAATATGAAACGTTTACTATTAACAGTATTAATATGCGGAGGAGTAGGGTTGGCGTTTGGCCAGTCGAGTAAAGTTGATTCAGTAAAGACCAGCACTGATAGTTTAAAAAAGCATCATAGCGATAACTATGATCACAATAGTTGGGATGAAGATGATGCTATCAACTGGCGTAATCGTGCTCATGATCATAAATATCCTCGCCCATTTATCGGTATCACCTTCTCGCGGTTCGATATCGGATTGGCCACACTGGTTGACAATGGTAGTTTTACGCTGTCGCAAAAGAATCAGTTCCTCAATTACAACTCATGGAAAACCAGTAACGTAGGATTTGACGTTTTCCAGATGGGGGTTAAGGTAAACAAGAACTTTAAGGTCTACCTCTCTGGCGGCTTTGATTGGACATTGATACGATTGCGCGATGACATTACGATATTGCGCGACCAGCCCGTACTCAGTTATCGTCAGGACAGCATTCATTATAGCAAAAACCGATTTAGTTCAAGTTACCTGCGTATACCTTTGTCATTTGACTTCCACACCAACGACGATGGCCACGGCAACAGATTCCATTTTGTGATCGGACCGGAAGCAGGCCTGTTGCTTGATGGTATGGTTAAACAGATCAGTCAGGAGTTTGGCAAGCAGAAATTCCACGACAGCTATAATTTTGCCAAAGTACGATACGGTGGCTTTGTAAGAATAGGGTATGCAGGATGGGGAGTATTTGGAAAGTACTATGCTAATGACATGTTCGAGAATAGTCCCGCCCAGGCAGGCCTCCGCAACTTTTCTTTCGGATTGACCTTCGGATTTTAACAAAAAGCTTTGTGCCGGTTGTCCCGAAAACTAATCGGGACAACCAATACAACCAATACAACCATCCCGATAGCTATCGGGACAACTAATACAACCGCCACAACCTCAATTAATACAACCTTAACAACCAAAGAACTATCTTTGCCGCAATGGAAAAGAAGTTCCTGCAAGCAGTTTCCCTAACGAAAGTTTTCCCCGGTGGAGGGGGTGTGAAAGATATTGATCTTGACATCAAAGCCGGCGAAATAACCGCGATCATTGGCGCTAGTGGAAGTGGTAAAAGTACTTTATTGAGTCTTATCTATGGGCTGCTTTCGACAGATAGCGGCGAAGTTCGGTTCAAAGGAGAACGGGTATGGGGACCGGAAAAAAAGCTGATCCCGGGCCACAATGCAATGAAAATGGTGACTCAGGCTGAGGGCGACCTAAATGCATTCGCTAAAGTGCGGGATAATGTGGCTATTCTGTTACCCAACACCGACCTTAAGGCCAAACAACAAAAAACCGAACAGGTATTAGCACAGCTTCGCATGCTGGCCCTGGCAAATCAAAGGGTTGCCGACCTGAGCGGCGGTGAGCGACAAAGGGTTGCTATTGCCCGTGCACTTGTTACATCACCGGAAGTATTGCTGCTTGACGAGCCCTTCAACCAGGTTGACACTTCTTTTCGGGATGGCTTACAGGAAGATATCAGGCAAATTGTGAAAGAAACCGGGCTTACTGTAGTTATGGTATCCCATGATCCGGCTGAAGTGCTTAGTATGGCCGATAACCTGATCGTTATGCAAAATGGAAAGCTGCTCGAGTATGGTGAGCCACGAAATCTATATAACGAACCTCAGCATCTTTATACCGCAAAGTTGCTCGCAAAATGCAATATACTGAATCCTGAGGAAGCATTTTTATGCGGTATCAAAACTAAACTTTACCATGTGATGATCTACCCGGAATGGATCGATTTTAAAAGTGCCCCGATGGGTACCCGGCGATCTCGCAAATGGATAGTAAGCCAGGTGCTGTTTAAAGGTTTTTATGAAGAACTGCTGATCGAGAACAATGGCCTTACGCTACGTGTACTCAATCTACAGAAAGGGAAATATACTATTGGGACTAAAGTTGTGATCAAAGTATTGAAGTGGGTGGAGTATTGAAGTGGACACGATTTAAGGATTTTAATGATAGACAGAATAACTTATCGGTAACAGTATCCAAAAAAGATAAAAGCTCCGATAATGCCCTAATCTAATTGCTCCGCATTAAGTGCTCGGCACCAGCCCTTGCTAAAAAAACCGCACAAAATACCCCGCCACAGATTGCCATAGCCCGCTGTAGGGTAAAAAATACCAGCTGTAATGTGATACTGCCAGGATAACGAGTGCGATGATATAAGCGCGGGCGTTGTGGCCTTTGATCAAATCATATGCAATGAGTGCGACGAGGATCATATCAGGTATAAAAAAGCCGTAGAACAAGGCATGTGCATTACTCAGGCCAATAACATGAGAAAGAAGTCTACGCATTCCTGCTCCCGAGATCGCTAATGAAGTAGCTATCATGTAGCGCATGTGGTATGGCGTACGATTTTTGTTAACGATGGCCAACAGGTAAAGGATGGCAAAATCAAATATCTGATAAACCTGGAAATAGGTTCCAGCCAAAATATCGGTTCTTGCTTTATGAGCGGCCACTCCGTTCAGATAGGCTTCGCGTGCAATGAAATGGATGGAAATGATGATGCAGGGCACCAGAACATAGGTGAATTTTCCGATAATGCGGTGTGCCTTGTATTTGCCATAACTGATCAATATCGGCTGTATAATAAGCAGCAGGAACCAAAGCGTAAACATTAAGCCATGGATATGCTGAATAGCGGTTACCTTATCAAACGAAGGAAATAAACCAAAATAGGTTTTAAAGAACCCCAAAACAACAAAGCCCAATATGACAACAAAAAATAAACTGACATTTTTATATCCCTGTTCGGTTTGGGACAAATTTTGATCCTGATTTGACATACGGAAAGGTAAAGAATAAATATTAAAAATAACAACAACAATGATCAGAGCGAACCGCCTGCTACCAAAACAGGCTCGCTTTTTAGCTCCTGAACGTAAGAGCTGCCAGCGATACAAGCCAGCATGCGCGAAAACGCCATTTTTGCAAGTTTAAAACCACTGGTTTCGATATAAGTAATGCGCGGGAAATAATAGGTAGGAATGATACCTTCACTAATTGCCAGGACCCCGATGTCTTTTGGCAACTGCAAGCCCAGTGTTTGAACAGCTTTCATTACACCGATCAGGATCTCATCACTCATGCAAAAAACTACATCAAATTGATGTGCACTACCCAGGTGATCCATGACAGATTCATAGGACTCGGCAGTCGATCCGGCATGGATGCAGCGAACCTGGGCATCGGATCCATATTTACTAAAGGTGTCGTTAAATGCCTGCAGCCTTTTCTGGGTGATTGAAAGCTGGCTCTTTCCAAAAATTGCCAGGATATTTTTCTTTTTTTGAACGATGAGTGTCTCTGCTGCCAAAACCGCAGCTGCGGCATCATCTACACATACTTTGTTACAGGCTTCATAGGAAGGAACAATATCAAAAAAGATCACCGGTATGTGCTGGTCTGCCAAACGCAAAAATGGATTGATATCATTTGTTTTGGAGGTGATGGAAACGAAAATTCCTGCCAAGCGGTTCTGCTTGCATCGCCTCAGGTTTTCCAATTCAATAACCGGGTCGTCGCCGGATTGCAAAATAATGAGCGAATAAGCATTGTGTCGCGCCTCTTCTTCCAGCGAACTGATGAACGACTGGTAAAAATCATTCGCAATACCTGGAATGATGACGCCAAACTCGCGACTTAGGTTAGTCCGCAAGTTGATCGCATAGGTGTTTGGCTCGTAATCAACCATTGCAGCCAATTGCTTTACGCGTTGCCGGGTTTCTATTGCGACATCGGCATGGTCCTTTAGTGCTCGGGATACCGTAGAAATGCTCAAATTAAGCAATTCTGCCAGCTTTTTTAGCGTAACATCAGGCATGAAGTTTATAATTGGTGCTTTAAAAATAATTCTTTTTAGGTCAAAAGCAAAAAGTGTCAAAAATACACACTTGAAATGCGCTGATTTTGAGAGGTGATAGGAGAACGAATGGCGGAATTGATTGAAAAAAAGACAGATAGGGAGCTGCGACAAGGAAGGCACCTCGTCTATTTTTCCACAACAAACATATTCGCAAACGTTTGCGAAAACCTTTGCAAAGCATTTAGCTTTATTTCGATCCAAAGATATCCTGCAAGCTATTAATTTAGTAACTGCAAACTAATTATTACCCTAATTAATAATTTGATTACCTAAAGTTTATCCACCGGGCGCCCTGATTTTTTTCAGGGCGCCTGAGGATAAAAATTAAAATCTGAACCTGAGAGGGTGTATTATCGCGTTATCTGTTAGAAAGTTAGCATAGATTCTTAAGTATTGATGAAACCATTTATCATAATTTCGGCACTATTATTAACTGGCATTTCGGCTTTCGCAGCTGGAGTTGGTCATACACCGGCAGATATTGAAGGCTATCTTTCGGCATTAATAATAACAAGCCTGGCGCTGATAGCGATGGTTGTTCTTTTATTGGAGCAACGTAAAAAATTAGCGTATGTAAAAAAAGAACTTGGCATACGCAAACAGAAATTTGAGCAAATCGCGGAAAGACTCAATGACAATGCGCATATCCGCGAGGAGTATATCGCTTACTTTGTTAATACGATTTCCGGTTATATCCAAAAGATCGAAAAGTTGAAGCTGGGTGTTGAACGAAAATTGGCACTAAAAAAATACGATGATATCTCGCTATCCTTTCGCGATATCAATATTAAAAAGGAACGGGAAGCTCTACATACCAATTTCGATCATTCGTTCTTAAGATTATTCCCTGATTTTGTGACCGAATTTAACACATTGTTCAAGGAGAGCGACCAGGTTTGGCCCAAAGAATCAGGCATGCTCAATACCGATCTTCGGATATTTGCCCTTTTGCGATTAGGAATTACAGATTGCGAAACTATCGGCAGTGTGCTGGAATATTCACCCAATACAATTTACGTTTACAGAACGCGCATCAAATCAAAAGCAATTTTACCAGGCGATCAATTTGAACAAGCAATACTATCGATCAAAGCTGCATCGCCGGAAATTGTAAAAGAATACCACAGGTCGGCCTGACTTTAAAAGGCAACAGAAGCAATAGCATGTTGATTGAGATCTGGTTGGTTAATTTGCCATCCGGTTAGTGTCCCGGGATGAGATCCGGGACACTTTTTTTGGGCTAAACCGTTTTTCGCGCCAATTTTAAAAAGAACACAGTAAAAATAATTTGAATATCAGGAGTTAATATTAACTTAAACGCTTTAAACCAGGCACCAGTTACCTATAATTATGTCATTCAGCAAACCAAAGCTAAGCTTCTGGCAGATCATCAATATGAACGTCGGTTTCTTCGGCATTCAGTACAGTTTTGGACTGCAACAATCGGCCATTAATCCGCTTTATACGTTTTTGCATGCAAGACCCGAGCAATTGCCATTGTTAAATCTTGCCGGGCCACTTACGGGTCTTTTGATACAACCATTGATAGGGGCGATGAGTGACCGTACCTGGCATCCCCGCTTCGGCCGGCGCAAACCCTATTTTTTGGTAGGAGCTATATTTTGCAGTATTTGTTTATTTGCGTTCCCTTTCTGCAGGGCTTTATGGATGGCTGCAGGTTTGTTATGGATATTGGATGCTGCCAACAATACCGCGATGGAACCCTATCGTGCTTTTATCGCTGATAAATTACCCGAAAAGCAACGGGCTTTCGGGTTTTTAACGCAAAGTTTTTTTACAGGACTGGGTATCACATTGGCTAATCTCTCGCTTGGTTTTTTCAAAAATATTATATCGGGTGAAACGCATACCTCCGACGGGCAATCTGGTATCCCGTATTGGGTATTCGGGTCGTTTTTTGTAGGTGGCATTTGTTCTATCGTCAGCGTAGTTTGGTCTATTACAACCACGCCAGAAATACCGCCAACCGCCGAAGAACTCGCCGAACTGAAAGCCCGGAAAAAAGGCTGGTTTGAACCGATTCAGGAAATATTTGCTGCAATTGGTGATATGCCTTCGGTCATGTGGAAGCTCGCATTAGTTTATCTTTTCCAATGGTATGCCATGTTCTGTTACTGGCAATTTGTAGCGCTGAGTATCGCCAAATCAGTTTTTCATACCACTTCCGACGGTAATAAAGAGCTTTATGAACAAGCGGTTGTATGGGCGGGTAAGGTTAATGGTTTCTATAATATCGTTACCTTTTTATCGGCATTCGGGTTAGTTTGGTTGGCACGAAAATTCAGCGCAAAATATGTACATATAGGTTGTTTGTTGATGGCTGGTGCCGCCTTACTCGTTTTTCCGCATATAACCGACAAGCAATTGCTTTTTGCCCCGATGGTTGGGTTTGGTATTGCATGGGCAAGTATGATGGGCGTACCTTACATTATGGTGGTCGGTAGCATACCAAAGGAGCGTTATGGCGTTTACATGGGTATCATTAATATGATGATCGTTGTGCCAATGATCCTGCAAACCTTGAGTTTTGGCTTTGTTTACCAACGCTTTTTAGGTTCAGATCCGGCAAATGCCATTACCTTTGCAGGCGTGTTACTATTATTGTCGGCGCTGGCTACAACGCGCATCAAACGTGATCATGTTTCAGATGATGTAGTAGTTCCCGCCAGTGCCGGGCACTGATTTTATAATTAGCATATATTTACGTGTACAATCCTGCTTTACATCAACAGATCAATACTATCCTTCGCAAACACCATATTGATATTGCGGAGAACGATAATGCATTTTATGTTCGGATGATGGCCAATGCCGACCACATTCAAACCTTATACACTGAAATTTACGGGAATCACCCCCGTGCAGCCATTGCTTTTGAGCAATTGATCGAGGGTATAACCAAAATATACCTGGCGCGTCCTGCAAGCATGCGCGAGAAAGACGAGTTGAAGGAACGAAAAGGATATTGGTACCTGGGCAATGATATTGCCGGAATGAGCCTCTATGTAGATCGTTTTTGTGGCAACCTTGCTAATTTACCTGCTAAGTTGGATTACTTCGAAAATCTGGGTGTAAACTTCCTTCACCTGATGCCTATTTTTGAAAGTCCGGCCGAAGCCAGCGATGGTGGTTATGCGGTTTCCAATTTTCGCAAGGTTGACGAGCGTTTTGGTACACTTGACGACTTAATGACCCTGCGCAGGCATATGGACGAAAAAGGCATGTACCTGATGGTGGATATTGTGCTTAACCATACCTCAAACCAGCACCATTGGGCCGAACGTGCCAAAGAAGGCGACGCCGAATATCAGGACTATTTTTACATGTTCGACAGTCGTGATATACCCGATGAATTTGAGCGGAGCATGTTCGAGATATTTCCCGAAAGCTCGCCGGGTAATTTTACATGGGTGCCTGAGTGCAAAAAATGGGTGATGACGGTATTCCACAATTACCAATGGGACTTGAATTATACCAATCCCGCCGTTTTTGTCGCGATGCTGGACAACGTATTATTTTATGCCAATTTGGGTGTTGATATTTTACGTATCGATGCCCCCGCCTTTATCTGGAAGCAGATGGGCACCAATTGCCAGAACCTGCCAATGGCACATACACTACTGCGCCTCATCAAGCAATGCGTGATGGTTGCAACACCGGGCATGGCCATATTGGGCGAGGCCATTGTTGCGCCAAAAGATATCCTCAAATACTTTGGCACCGGAGCCTATACTGCCCGCGAGTGCGATTTTGCCTATAATGCCACCCAGATGGCCCTGCAATGGGATATGCTGGCCACCGGCGATACCCGCGTGATGCTGGCGGCGCAATACCTGGTATTGCAAAAGCCTTTCGGCACTTCATGGATCACTTACACCCGCTGCCACGACGATATTGGCCTGGCCTATGACGACGATATGATCCGCCAGGCAGGCTATAATTCATATGATCACCGTAAATTTTTGCAGGATTATTATTCGGGTAAGTTTCCGGATAGTCCGGCAACCGGTGCCTTGTTTTCCTCGAACCCCAAAAATGGCGATGCAAGGATCAGCGGATCGCTGGCATCGCTATGCGGACTGGAAAAGGCACTGGCTGAAAAAAATAAAAAGGCGATCGACAATGCTATCAATAAAATTTTATTGATGCAGGCACACAGTTTTTTCCTTGGCGGTGTGCCGATGCTTTTTTATGGCGATGAAGCAGGATATACTAATGACTACAGCTATCTTGACGACCCGGCAAAAAGTTACGATAATCGGTGGATGCATCGGCCGGTGATAGACTGGGAAAAGAACAAACGCATCAACAAAGCAAACACCGTAGAAAACCGGATATTTTCAGCAACCCAAAAACTGTTGGCCATCCGCAAAAAGCTACCTGTTATTGCCGATTATAAAAACCTAACCTGGCTAAACCCCTACAATATCCATGTAGCTGCCTACCTTCGAACGTTGGATGACCAGGCATTTTTTGGCGTATATAATTTCAGTAGTAAAACGGCATATCTTACCTGGGCGGCATTTAAAGAGCATGGCATAACACCCAAAATGCTATACTGCCATTGGACCGGTAAAGAATTCAATGCTGGAGGCAACGCCGATTTCCTGGTGCTGGAACCTTATGGCTTTCATTTGCTCGAAGTGGTTGGGTAGGGGAACTCTAGATGTTTCCCTTTTGAAGTTCCTGGGTTAGAATCACTTCTATACCTCAGGTCTAAGTTTTCTCGTCGCGCGACTTCTTAGCCCACCTGGGTCGGTTCAAAATGACAGTATTTGGGATAGGTTGAAAAAATATGATCATCCTAAAAGCCTACCCATCATAGTTCAGCCCCTCACTTCCTGGTTCACCACCAAACTGCGCAAGTCATCATCACTGATATCCAGCTTGCTGTCGGCTAAGGTTAAGAAGCGGTGATAGGCATCGGCCAGTTCGTCTTTTTCCAGCTTGAAGCCGAGGCGTTCGAGGTGGAATTTGAGGGCATGGCGTCCGCTGCGCGCAGTAAGCACGATGGTTGCACTTGGAAAACCTACATCTTCTGGTCGGATGATTTCGTAGTTCTCACGCATTTTAAGGAAGCCGTCCTGGTGGATGCCCGAGCTATGTGCGAAGGCATTACCGCCAACGATCGCCTTATTAGGCTGTACCGGCATACGCATCTGCGCGCTGACCAGTCGGCTGATCTCGAAAATTCTTTGTGATTTGATCTGGGTATGCAGGCCAAGGCTTTGGTGTGTTTTTAGGATCATTACCACTTCTTCGATAGAAGTGTTACCGGCGCGTTCGCCGATACCGTTAATGGTACCTTCAATTTGGCGAGCACCGTTCTGAAGGCCGGCGATGGAGTTGGCTGTTGCCAGCCCAAGGTCGTTATGACAATGTACGGAGATGATGGCCTTGTCGATATTCTTTACGTTCTCTTTCAGGAACCGGATCTTACTACCATATTGGTCGGGCAGGCAATAACCGTTGGTGTCAGGGATATTGACGACGGTTGCACCTGCCGCAATGACCGCCTCAACCATTTTAGCGAGGAAATGAATATCAGCACGACCTGCATCTTCAGCGTAAAACTCAATGTCTTCAACGCCGCGTTTGGCGTATTTAACAGCTTCAACGGCACGCTCCAGTATCTCCTCACGAGTACTGTTGAATTTATGCTTGATATGCATATCCGACGATCCGATACCTGTATGAATACGCGGATGTTTGGCATATTTAAGCGCTTCTATTGCAGCGTCGATATCGCCTTTATTAGCACGGGTTAGCGCACAAACCGTAGGATTTAATACTGCTTTTGATATTTCTACAACACTTTGGAAATCGCCGGGACTTGATACCGGGAAACCGGCTTCAATGATGTCAACACCAAGCGCTTCCAGTTCGCGGGCTATCTCTATCTTTTCAGGGGTTGTCAACTGACAGCCCGGTACCTGCTCGCCATCGCGAAGCGTGGTATCAAAAACATAAACGCGGTTTGGATCGTGAAGCATATTATTTTATTTTATTGATTACACCGATTTTGATATCGATTACACTGATTTTTTTGTCATTGGGCATTTGTCATTGGGCATTGCGCATTTATAGATTTGACTATTATTACCTTTAACCAATACAACCAATCCAACTAATACAACTAATACAACTAATACAACCAATTCAACCCCCTAAATAAACTCCAGCACTTTTTGTCCCATGGCAGTAGTACCCAGAATCTTACTCTTATCCGTATTGCTATCAGCAATATCTCCGGTACGGTAGCCAGCTTTCAAAGTTTTGTCTACTGCGTCCGTAATGCGTTTAGCTTCTTCCTTTAGTCCGAATGCGATCTCGTACATCAGGGCTACGCTCAGGATAGAGGCTAAGGGATTAGCTTTATCCTGGCCGGCAATATCATGAGCCGAACCGTGGATCGGCTCAAAGAAGCCTGTGCCATCACCAATAGATGCTGATGCCAGCATTCCCATCGATCCTGCGATCTGTGAAGCTTCGTCAGTAAGGATGTCTCCAAACAGGTTGGCAGTCACCACTACGTCGAATTTCTTTGGGTTTTTCACCAATTGCATGGCCGCATTGTCGATAAACATGTGTTCGGTCTCCACATCAGGGTATTCCTGTGCGATCTCCTGAACAACTGAGCGCCACAAACGTGATGTTTCAAGCACATTAGCCTTATCTACCGAGCAGAGGCGTTTGGTACGCACTCTGGCAGCCTCATAGGCTTTGCGTGCAATGCGTTCAACTTCGTAGCGGTGGTAGATCATCAGGTCGGACGAAAAGCCCTCACCCCTTGTTTTTTCGCCGAAATAAACATCTCCGGTTAGTTCACGGAAAAAGAGGATGTCAGTACCCTTCAAAATTTCCGGCTTCAGGCTCGAAGCATTTAGCAATTCATCAAACAGGATAATAGGGCGCAGGTTCGCATATAGCCCCAATTCTTTGCGGATTTTCAGCAAACCCTGCTCGGGACGAACTTTGGCCGATGGGTCATTATCATATTTCAAATGGCCTACTGCACCGAAAAGAATAGCATCGCTCGCTTTGGCTTTAGCCAGTGTTTCATCAGGTAATGAAGTGCCGGTAGCTTCAATAGCTACGTGCCCCATTAAGCCTTCATCAAAAGTGAATGTATGCCCGTAAATCGAGCCGATTTTTTCAAGCACTGCCTTGCCCCATGTTGTTACTTCAGGGCCGATACCGTCGCCGGGTATTACTAATATGTGTTTATTCATTTTTCTGTTTACATCGAGGTGTCCCAATAGCTATCGGGATGATCACACCGATTTTTTTGTTGCATGTAATATGTTAGACGCTAGTCGTTTTTGTTTTCTAATTAATACGCCTAACCCTTATCCTTTATCCTTTATCCTTTGTCCTTTATCCTTTATCCTTTATCCTTTTACCTCTCTTCGAAAGCCTCGATCTCCGCTTTATGGCTCAGGATATAATCGATATCATCATAGCCGTTGATCAGGCATGCCTTTTTGTAGGCATTGATCTCGAAGCTTTCCTGTTCGCCGGTTGATGCGATGGTAATTTCCTGCTTTTCGAGGTCCACGTCAATAATGGTCAGTGGATCAGCAAAAACAGCTTCGAATATTTTGGCCAGAAAGGTGTCGCTTACCTGCACCGGCAATAAACCATTGTTGAGTGCATTGCCTTTGAATATATCTGCGAAGAAGCTGCTTACTACCACGTCGAATCCATAGTCTACAATGGCCCAGGCAGCATGTTCACGGCTGCTTCCGCAACCGAAATTTTTGCCCGCTACTAATATTTTACCCGAATAGGTGGGATGATTCAGCACAAAATCTTTTGGATTTTCCTGATTATCATAACGCCAGTCACGGAAAAGGTTATTGCCAAACCCTTCGCGGGTAGTGGCTTTTAAAAAGCGTGCCGGGATGATCTGATCGGTGTCGATATTTTCTATCGGCAGCGGCACCACGGTGCTTTGTACATGTTTGAATATTTTTGTCATTTTATTTTGTCATTAGGGCATTAGGCATTTGTCATTGGGTAGTTGGGGGAGTAACATTACAACCTTCCAACCTTCCAACAAAAATTACCCTACCAATTCTTCTTCCTGTAACAATTCCCTTATATCCGTGATCCGTCCGGTAACTGCGGCTGCTGCAGCAGTTAATGGGCTGGCCAAAAACGTACGTGAGTTTGGTCCCTGGCGGCCTTCGAAGTTTCTGTTCGAAGTAGATACACAGTATTTTCCTGCTGGTATCTTGTCCTCATTCATCGCCAGACAAGCGCTGCATCCCGGTTCGCGCAGCGAAATGCCAGCTGCTTCGAATACTTTGTCCAAACCTTCTGCTATTGCTTGTTGTTCCACCTGTTTTGAACCTGGTACAACCCAAACCGTTACATTATCAGCTTTTTTTCTGCCTTTCAGGAATTTGGCTACCTGACGAAGATCCTCGATACGGGCGTTGGTACAGCTGCCAATAAATACATAGTCGATCTCTTTGCCCAGCATCAGCTGGTCGTCAGTCAGACCCATATATTTCAATGAGTTCGCATAGGACAGTTGCTCTGTAGCATCGATATCTTTAGTTGCAGGTACATGTTGGGTTACGCCAATTCCCATACCCGGGTTAGTTCCGTAGGTGATCATCGGTTCGATATCTTCGGCCCTGAAACTTAATATTTTATCAAACTGTGCATCTTCGTCACTGTAAAGCGTTTCCCAGTATGCTAATGCTTTATCCCACTCTTCGCCTTTGGGAGCAAATTCGCGACCTTTTACATAGTTAAATGTGGTTTCATCAGGAGCGATCAGACCGCAACGTGCACCCATTTCGATGCTCATGTTACAAACCGTCATCCGGCCTTCCATACTCAAAGAACGGATGGTGTCGCCTGCATATTCCACCGCATATCCTGTACCACCGGCAGCTGTGATCTGGCTTATGATGTACAGAATGATATCTTTTGCACCTACGCCAAACTGTAGTTTGCCATTTACTTCAATTTTCATCCTTTTAGGACGCGATTGCAGTAAACATTGCGTGGCAAGTACCTGTTCAACCTGAGAGGTGCCGATACCGAAAGCAATAGCGCCGAATGCGCCATGGGTTGACGTATGACTATCGCCGCATACATAAGTGCCTCCCGGGCGGGTAATACCCAACTCAGGGCCGATAATATGCACGATACCCTGGTAGGGGTGACCCAAACCATAGAATTTGATACCGAATTCTTTACAGTTTTTGGCCAGTGTTTCTACCTGGAAGCGCGAAAGCTCTTCCTTGATCGGCAGATGTTGTTCCCAGGTTGGTACGTTATGGTCGGCAGTTGCAACCGTTTTGTTCGGTCTTAAAACTTTACGACCCGCCTTACGCAAACCATCAAAAGCTTGCGGGCTGGTAACTTCATGGATGAAGTGCGTATCGATGTATAATACATCCGGGAACCCTTCCTTACTGCTCACTACGTGCGCATCCCAGATTTTGTCAAATAATGTTTTTCCCATCTTCAATATGTTTAGAAGTGGCAGTTGCAGTAGCAGTAGCAGTCATTTTAACTGCCACTTGCCACTGCCACTACTACTTAATTTATGCTTCTACTACCTGGTTTTCAGGGCGTAAACTTCTAACAGTTTTCCCAGCCTGCCAGATCTCGCTTTCGCGAAGTTCTTTCAATTCAGCATCCAGTTTCACACGGTAATCAGGCTGACTGTTCAGGTCGATCGAACGTTGTGATTCTTTGCCGGTAGCTACGCTTTCGTATAATTCTTCAAATACTGGTTTAGTAGCATCACGGAACTTTTTCCACCAGTCAAGTGCACCACGTTGTGCTGTAGTTGAACAGTTGGCGTACATCCAGTCCATACCATTTTCTGCAACCAAGGGCATTAACGATTGGGTCAATTCTTCAACAGTTTCGTTGAATGCTTCTGAAGGTGTATGACCTTTGCTGCGCAAAACATCATACTGAGCAGCAAATACACCCTGGATACAGCCCATCAGTGTGCCACGTTCGCCGGTAAGGTCGCTGAATACTTCTTTGCGGAAGTCGGTTTCAAATAAATAACCGCTACCAACAGCAATGCCTAAGGCTACAACGCGTTCTTTAGCTCTGCCGGTTGCATCCTGGAAGATCGCATAGCTCGAATTTAAGCCACGACCCTGTAAGAACATACGACGCAGCGAAGTACCCGAACCTTTTGGTGCTACCAGGAACACATCCACATCAGCAGGAGGGATGATACCGGTTTGCTCTTTGAAGGTGATACCAAAACCGTGTGAAAAGTATAATGCTTTTCCAGCGGTCAGGTGTTTTTTAACAGTTGGCCACAATTCAATTTGTGCAGCGTCACTCAGCAGGTAGCAAATAATGGTGCCACGCTCTAAAGCTTCTTCAATCTCGAACAAGGTTTCGCCGGGTACAAAGCCGTCAGCAATAGCCTTATCCCAGGTTTTTGAGTTTTTACGCTGACCAACGATCACGTTGATACCATTGTCTTTCTGATTGAGCGCTTGTCCAGGGCCCTGAACGCCGTAGCCAATTACAGCTACAACTTCGTTCTTTAATACTTCCTGTGCCTTTGATAAAGGGAACTCTTCGCGGGTTACCACATTTTCTTCAGTGCCGCCGAAATTTAATTTTGCCATTGTTATTGTTTTTGATTACACCGATGTTTCCCGACCACTATCGGGATGATTGCACCGATTATTGTTTTATTTTAATTGGTTAATTTTTTTAGTCGTTAGTCATTGGTCATTTGGCATTAGGCATTAGGCATTGGTCATTTGGCATTTTACCCTTCACTTTTTACCTTTCACCCTTCACCTTTCGCCTTTTACCTTTCACCTCATTTCTTCACCACCAGCACAATTCCTGAGGCCCAATGCATTTTGGTTACTACCATATCGTCCCGGGCGTCCAAAGTTGATAATAAATTTGCTACTTTTTCAGCGTGACCTTCGGGCCAGTTTGATTGCGGCAGCATGTCGTCAATAATATAAATACCACCCGGAGCCAACATAGCCAGCGTTTCTTCCAGCATCATATATTTTCCTGGCCAGGTATCAGCAAATATAAAACTGAACCGCATTTTGCTATTCCGTTTCAACCATTCATTCCCGTCGGTACAGATCAGCGTCAGGCGGCGATCAATACCCAGATTTTCTTTCGCTACGTTCAACAGCGTCTCATCATTATCCAGTGATATTAGGGTCGACTCCTCGTCCATTCCATCCAATATCCAGGCGGTAGCCAGCCCCGTACCCGTTCCCAGTTCCAGGAATTCACCTGATGGCTTTGTCGCCGCCAAAGTCTTCAACAACGAGCAGGTCGATATCTCCGACATCTGCAAAAAACCCAAAACCTCGGTAGCTTTTTTAATGCTATCGTATGCGGTGGGTTGTTGTTGAATTATTGTTGATTCCATTGTTATTTGGTCATTAGGTATTAGGCATTAG
Organism: uncultured Mucilaginibacter sp.; assembly: GCA_903863845.1. Taxonomy (GTDB): domain Bacteria; phylum Bacteroidota; class Bacteroidia; order Sphingobacteriales; family Sphingobacteriaceae; genus Mucilaginibacter. Next base: position 29,251 of record CAIPDP010000160.1, read on the forward strand.
GCATTAGGCATTGGTCTTTAACCTTTCTCCTTTAACCTTTCTCCTTTATCCTTTCACCTTTATCCTTTCACCTTTATCCTTTCACCTTTTACCTACATCGTAAACACCTGGTCGCCTTCGTTCAAAAACTCATTCTCTATCACTTCATCGCCTGGTTCCAGTCGTTCAAATTCGCGAAGCTTTGCGTTGAAACCTTCACTGTCTTTGATGATGGCAACCCTTGCACTGCGCACAAATTCTATCAGGCCATAAGGCTGAAGGATGCTTAACAGGTTGTCTGTTTCTTCTCTGTGACCTGTTGTTTCAAATACGGTATAGTCCTTGCGGATAGCAACCGTACGGGCTCCGTTTTCGCGCAGCAAACGTTCAACGCTTACCTTTTCGGCAATAACGTCGGTCGATAGTTTGTACAAAGCCAGTTCCTGCCAGATCACATCCTCGTTGGTATGGTAATAGGCTTTAAGTACCTCCACTTGTTTTTCAATCTGACGGCAAAGTTTGCGCACCACATCTTCGGTTTCGGTGATCACAATATTGAAGCGGTGAACGCTGCCAACTTCTGATGGTGAAGTGTTCAGGCTATCGATATTGATCTTACGACGTGTAAATATAATGGCGATGCGGTTAAGCAATCCCACCTGATTCTCGGTATATACCGTTATGTTGAATTCCTGTTTACCCTCTTGATGTTCCATTTTAAGTCTTTTTATCTGCCTCGTCTAAATCTTCTCAAATAGAGACGATTTAAGTGAGGCAGGGTTAATTATTTAAGCCTGATCTCTGATACACTGCATCCCTGTGGCACCATCGGGAATACATTGTTTTCCCGGGTAACAATTACTTCTAACAGGTATGCGCCTTTATGGGCCAGCATTTCCTGTAAAGTGGACGGCAAATCTTTACGGTCTGAAATTGATTTGCCGGCAATACCATAAGCCGAAGCCAATTGCACAAAATCCGGACTCTTCATATCCACGAATGAATAGCGTCGTTCGTTAAATAATTCCTGCCATTGGCGTACCATACCCAGAAACCTGTTGTTGAGGATGATGATCTTGATATCGGTATTTTCCTGCATCACGGTGCCCAGTTCCTGTAAGGTCATCTGGAAACCGCCATCACCGATAATAGCAACCACCTCTTTTTCGGGGGTGCCAAATTTGGCGCCGATAGCGGCAGGTAATGCAAAGCCCATGGTGCCTAAGCCACCGCTGGTAACATTGCTCCGAGTTTTGTTGAATTGGGCATAACGGCAGGCCACCATCTGGTGCTGACCTACGTCGGTTACTATTACTGCTTCTCCTTTGGTAAGTTCATTCAATTGCTTGATCACTTCGCCCATGGTCATTTCGTCGGTAGTAGGATTCAGCTCAGGCTCTATCACCTGCTCAATTTCCTGCCTGGTGTGATCATGAAATAGTTGTAGCCATGCAGGGTGGGTTTTTTCTTCGATCGAAGCGGTCAGCAGCGGCAAAGTTTCTTTACAATCGCCCCAAACCGGTACGGTTGTTTTCACATTTTTGTCGATCTCGGCAGGGTCTATATCCAGATGGATCACTTTGGCTTGTTTGGCATACTTGTCAAGGCGGCCGGTTACACGATCATCAAAACGCATGCCTATTGCGATCAATACATCGCAGGAGTTGGTTAGCACATTCGGACCATAATTGCCATGCATACCCAGCATGCCTACATTCAAAGGGTGACTGGTTGGTATAGCCCCGGCACCTAACACGGTCCATGCTGCCGGAATACCACTCTTTTCTACAAATGCTGCAAATTCTTTTTCAGCTCCGCCCAGGATAACGCCCTGACCGAATAAAATAAAAGGTTTTTTAGCTGCATTGATCAGATCAGCTGCCTGCTGAATAAATTGAGGGCGTACTATAGGTTTTGGCCTGTAGCTACGGATATGGTTGCAAGGAGTATATCCCTTGAACTTGAATTTTTGTATCTGGGCGTTTTTGGTGATGTCGATCAAAACCGGGCCGGGCCTTCCGCTGCGGGCAATATAAAATGCTTTGGCGATAACCTCCGGCAGTTCATTGGCATCGGTTACCTGGTAGTTCCATTTGGTAACCGGTGTGGTTATATTGATCACGTCGGTCTCCTGAAATGCATCAGTTCCTAATAGGTGTGCGAATACCTGGCCGGTGATACATACTAACGGTGTACTGTCAATTTGTGCATCAGCAAGACCAGTCACCAGATTAGTTGCACCCGGTCCGCTGGTTGCGAAAACTACGCCCACTTTACCCGAAGTACGTGCATAGCCTTGTGCAGCATGTATGCCCCCCTGTTCATGGCGCACAAGAACGTGTTTTAGTTGTTCATTATAATCATAAAGGGCATCATATATTGGCATGATCGCACCACCCGGATAACCGAAGATGGTAGACACGCCTTCAATGATCAGCGCTTCCAATAAGGCTGCTGAGCCTGTAATTTCTTTCGCCGGCGATTCCACCGCGATCTCTTGTGAAGCAATTGTTTGTGTTTCCAAGTTCTTATTTTTTTAAAATGATCTCACTGACGTTATTTAAGTGATTTCACTGATTTTACATATCTATAGGTCATTTGTCATTTGCTTTTTTTCAAAACTTCAAATCTTCAAATTTTCAAATCTTCAAATTTTCAAATTGCCAAATCCCAACCCGATTAAAGCATCTCGTCAGTTACACAACCTTCGGCTGCGGTGCTGACCGTTTTTGCGTACTTATATAACAATCCTCTTTTTACTTTCAGTTCGGGTTGCTGCCATTCGCTTCTGCGGTTGGCTATCTCTTCGTCTGATATTTTGATATCGATACTATTATTTACAGCGTCAATTACGATGATGTCATTATCTTTTACTATACCAATATTACCCCCATCGTACGCTTCGGGCGTAATGTGACCGACGACGAAACCATGTGTACCACCAGAAAACCTGCCGTCAGTAATAAGGGCAACAGACGAACCCAGGCCAGCTCCAAAAATGGCTGAAGTTGGTTTTAGCATCTCCGGCATACCCGGCGCGCCTTTTGGACCAACATTGCGTATTACCACCACATCGCCAGGTTTAACGCGCCCACTTAAAATACCGTTTATCAATTCGAACTCCCCGTCAAATACCCTTGCCGGGCCTTCAAAACGTTCGCCTTCTTTCCCTGTAATTTTAGCTACAGAACCACCGGTTGCCAGGTTGCCGTATAATATCTGTAAGTGCCCTGTAGCTTTAATAGCTTTTTCAACCGGCAGGAATACTTTTTGAGTTTCAAAACTCAGTTCCGGAACTTCCTCCAGGTTTTCGGCCAGCGTTTTGCCGGTAACAGTGAGGCAATCGCCATGCAGCCAGCCCAGTTTCAACAAATATTTCATTACTGCCGGAACGCCACCCACATTGTGCAGATCCTCCATCATGTATTTGCCGCTTGGCTTCATATCGGCCAACAGAGGGATGCGATTACTGATCGCCTGAAAATCATCCTGAGTTAAGGGCACTTCAACGCTCTTTGCAATCGCTATCATGTGCAGCACGGCATTGGTCGAGCCGCCCAAAACCATAATGGTAGTGATGGCGTTCTCAAATGCCTTGCGGGTCATGATATCTCTTGGCTTTATGTCGCGCTCAAGCAGTAGTTTAATAGCTTTACCTGCGTCGCGGCATTCTTTTTGTTTATCTTCACTCAGCGCTGGGTTTGACGACGAATAAGGCAAACTCATGCCTAATGCTTCAATAGCCGCAGCCATCGTATTTGCCGTATAGATACCACCGCAAGCACCTGCGCTTGGGCATGCATTTTTTACTACACCCAGAAAATCTTCGGGAGTAATGGTGCCTGCAATTTTCTTACCCAAAGCCTCAAATGCTGAAACGATATTGAGGTCTTCGCCTTTCCAATGTCCGGGTTTAATTGTGCCACCATATACCATAATAGCCGGACGATTAAGTCTGCCCATCGCCATTACCGATCCGGGCATATTTTTATCACAGCCTGGCAGGGCTATCAGGCCATCGTAATATTGCGCGCCGCAAACGGCTTCGATCGAGTCAGCTATGATATCGCGGCTAACCAATGAGTAGCGCATACCTTCAGTGCCATTGCTCATGCCATCACTCACACCTATGGTGTTAAAGATCAAGCCAACCAGTCCTTCTTCCCAGATACCTTCTTTTACTACTTTGGCCAGGTCGTTCAGGTGCATATTACAAGTATTGCCGTCGTAGCCCATACTTGCCACACCAACCTGCGCTTTTTTCAGGTCGTCCTCGGTAAGGCCGATTCCGTATAGCATAGCTTGCGCCGCTGGTTGAGTGGGGTCCTGGGTAAGGACTTTGCTGTACTTGTTGATTTCGATAGTAGTGGTTGACATTGGTTGTATTGGTAGTATTAGTTGTATTGGTTGTATTGGTTGTATTGGTTGTCCCGATAGCTATCGGGATAGTTGTATTGGGGCTTTATTCTGGTTGAATTGGTACAACTAATGCAACTAGTTCAACCCTCGTCTAACAACAATTCCTAAGTTAAGGCGACTGCCTGCAATGTCCAATAGCTAAAAAAATTAAATTAAAAACGGTATATAATTTTGTTTAAATGACAAAAAATTTAATATATTCTGTATGTAATACAAATATCAGAATAAAATTATTATGATGCTATACCAAAGTTAATAACGGTTTTCGGTATGTATTTTATGCATGCATAGTAATGTGCTGATTTTCGGCGTAAAATGAGGGGGGAAGGATAAAACCTGGACACGATTTAGGGATTTGAAAGACACGATTTTGGGATTTAAAAGATAGGCGTGATTGAAAATAATGTCTGTAATTCAATATTTTGAACTCCTTAAAAGTATTAAAAAGTACTACTTTCGGACCGCCGGTCTTTTGCGGACTTCCGCGGACTAATTAATCTACATTACCTATCGTATTAGTATATTTGAAAAAAAAATACATTTATGGATTGGATCTCACAGCCCTGGCCTTGGTACGTTGCCGGGCCGCTCATAGGACTGATGGTGCCGGCATTGCTGTTGCTTGGCAATAAGCTTTTTGGTATATCATCATCATTCAAACATATTTGTGCCGCTTGTATTCCCGCAGGCATTCCCTTTTTTAAATATGATTGGAAAAGCCAGGTATGGAACCTTTTTTTTGCAGCCGGTATCGTATTAGGAGCATTTATAGCTGCTCATTTTTTACGTGGAGCTGAGGCAGTTCATATCAACCCTGCAACAACCGCACAACTTCAGGCACAAGGGGTGAAGAATTTTGATACGCTTGTACCCACTGATATCTTTAATATCGGTGCACTGCCTACTGTTAGGGGTTGGGTGTTTATTGGCCTGGGTGGATTTTTAGTTGGTTTTGGTACTCGTTATGCCGGCGGCTGTACTTCGGGACATTCAATTATGGGTATCGCTTCGTTGCAATGGCCGTCGCTGGTGGCTACCATTTGTTTTATGATCGGTGGTTTTACCATGACCTGGTTTATTTTACCTTACCTTTTAAAACTTTAAGCCATGAAGAATATCAAATATTTACTGGCAGGTGTCGTTTTTGGCATTATCCTCATTAAATCGCAGGTTGTTTCCTGGTTCAGGATTCAAGAGATGTTCAGGCTGCAGGCTTTTCATATGTATGGAATTATTGGCAGCGCCATTTTTGTTGGCATGATATCCATCCTGATCATTAAACGCTTCAAAATAAAATCCATTTCCGGCGAACCAATAGTTATTCCCCAAAAGCAATTCAGCTGGGGCAATATTATAGGGGGACTCATTTTCGGCCTTGGTTGGGCCATTACCGGTGCTTGTCCGGGTCCGCTTTATGCGCTGTTTGGCAGTGGTATCTGGGTTATTGGCATTACGCTGCTTAGCGCCATCTTCGGTGTCTGGGTTTATGGTTTGGTGCAGGATAAGTTGCCGCATTGAGGTTGTCATTGGGCATTGGGCATTTGGCATTAGGCATTAGTCAATTGGCATTGGTTGGCGAATTTTTATTGGTTGAAATGTTGGAACGTTGAAAGGTTGTAATGTTGGAAAGTTGAGAGGTTTTGATGTTATTGATGCCATAATTGTTTAATGCCTTTTTTTGGAATCACAGATTTAGGATGATTTTGGTGATTGAACAGATTTTTATAGGCTTTTAGCAATGACCCAATGACAGCGCAGCGAAATGACCCAATGACCCAATGACGCGCAGCAAATGCCCAATGACTAAGTAGGTGGAAATGTTGAAAACCTACGAGGTTTATGCCATTGCTAAAACCCTATTTTCGCAGGCAACGATGAGAACCTACCGCACAATTTATTTTTTGCCGCTGATGGCGGCTGTTTGTTTAGTTTTTTCCTGTAAATCGCCGCAGCCTGATGCGGCGCTAAAGCGTAAGGCTGATAGCCTTGAGGCCCAGCTCAAATTTGCCAAACTGGCGCAGCAGCAGGCGCAACATACGGCTGATAGTGCATTGCGTGCACAGCACCTTAAAGATAGTTTGGCAAAAATTGCGGCTGCCGAACCTAAAGCGGCTCCAAAAGCAGAACCGCATTACGGGCCATGCCCGGTATTGGTAAAAGCCAGCTACCTGACCGGTGGCGGTGCTAATAAAGCAATTATAGTTTCGTTAAAAAATACCTCAAAAAAGAAGATAGACGCCGTTAAGCTGACCTGGACCGTGTATAACCATGCGGGAAAATCTATTGGTAGTTCAGGCGGAATGGCTAAGAAGAGCCTGGCGAAAGGTCGCGCAGGCTCGTATTCATGGTCTGTTAATGCGCCTAATGGTACCAAAGCAAAAGCTGCTGTGGCTTATGTGCATTTTGCTGATGGGACGGTTTGGGCGACGAAGTAGGACACGATTTTTGGATTTCTTTAGATAGTCAGGGTTTCTATTTCGCTCAATAAAATTGTCATTGTACGATAAAAGGTGTTGTATAGCAATTTGGCCTATTGGCAATTAGTATCGAACGATGAAAATCGAAATCTGGATATTGAAAAAAATTATTAGTTAGCATTCGCATTTTTGTCTTTGCGAGGAGCCCAATGGGTTTGGGCTTTGGGGCGACGTGGCAATCGCAAGGAATGCCTTTAGATTCGATTACCTAAGGCTGGATAGCATTTTCCCTTCAATAAACAAACCCGATGCCGTCCTTCTTGCGATTGCTTTGTCGCGGCCGGATGCACAGGCCAACCCAGCTCCTCGCAATTGTAAAGGTTAGATAATTCGGTAACAGAATTAGCTTTGATAAGCTAATTTAAAAGATTTATGCGAATAAACACAAACGACCTAACATTAAAGCGGAATTACTTACAGACCTATCGCTTACTGATCAAGGAGTATGAACTGGTAAAGGCGGGAGCACACCCAAGTTTCAAGTTGGCCAAACATTTCTATGAAGCCTATCATACCGACCGAAGGAGTTTCCTTAAGTATTACAACCGCTATAAGCAATCCGGCAGTGAGGAAGATCTGCTGCCAGGCAGGCGTGGACCGAAATATAAGACACGACGGCCATCGTTACAAAACGAACAACTTGTATTGGAAATGCGTCAGTTGGGTTGCAATAAGTTTGAAATCGCCAGTCAGCTTAAACAGAAATCAGATAACTTTAACCCATCGCCTTCGGGTGTTTATAACATACTGAAGCGTTATAACCGGAACCGTTTAAAACCGGCAGATAAGGAAGTTAAACGCAAGATTATTAAAGAGCGTATGGGTCAATTAGGGCATATCGATTGTCATCACCTAAGTCAAACCATTATTCGGGGACAGCACCGAAAGCTTTACCTCCTTTGTGTTATCGATGATTATTCCCGCCTGGCATGGGCAGAGGTAATGGAAGACATCACAGCGCTAACTACGATGTTTACCGCTATGCGCTGTATGCAGATGCTCAAACAGAAATTCGGCATACAGTTCGAGGAAATAATAGCCGATAACGGCTCGGAATTCGGTACTTCTACCAGCCAGCAGAAGCGTAACCATCCTTTCGAGCGAATGCTGATAGAAACAGGTATTAAACGAAGATATATGCAGCCATACAGGCCGCAAACCAATGGAAAGGTAGAACGATTCTGGCGGACCCTAAAAGAAGATATTGTTGAAGAAACCGACTTTGAAACCCTTGAAGAGCTCGAAAACGAGTTATTACAATACCTGGTTTACTATAACTGGGAAAGACCGCACCAGGGTATCAATGGGAAAAAACCTATAGAAATGATCACCCTAAACAACAAAAAATAAAATGCCTATTTTGTCATCGAATTACCTAACCCTTACAGCAATGACAATTCTTTCATTTATTCCTAGTGATTGCTTTGTTCCGGCTGGATGAGCAGACCAACGCGGCTCCGCGCTATGACTGGTTTTTTGGGTGGGTACAAGTACTATCTTAATTCCCTATAACCAAAATCAGCGTCATCAAATAAATCATCTAAGAATCAGCGGTTATTATTGCGTTAGTGATGGAAGCGGATACCGGCCCTGCGCCTAATGCCTGAGGGCGTATGAGTGTACAGCACGGGCCCCGCTTTTATCAGCGGGGCAACGCCCGGGGTTGAATATTGAACACCGAATATCGAACAAAGTATAAATTAAAGCCCACAAAAATGCCCGGGAAATTACTCACCCGGGCTTTGTTTATTTAATGCTTTAGTATTTACTCCGGTATAAAAATACCTTCTGCCAATACTACCACATGGTTATTTAAATTTTCAACTACACCGCCCTTAATGAAGAATACTTCTTCTTTTCCGGTACCACGTACGGTTACTTTGCCGTCTTCGAGGGTAGAGATGATCGGCGCGTGGTTGTTCAGTATCTCGAAGCCGCCCATAGTGCCGGGCAGACTGATCGAGTTTACCTCGCCTTCGTAAATCTTTTTATCGGGAGTCAGTATTTCTAGAGTCATTAGTCTTGAGTCTTGAGTCTGAAGTCTTTAGTTTCCGGTCATCGGCTGATGACTTTGGACTAAGGGCTTAAGACTATTTTAAGAATTAGCTTCGGCCAACAGTTTTTTGCCTTTTTCGATAGCATCATCGATGCTGCCTACCAGGTTGAATGCTGCTTCAGGATATTCATCCACTTCGCCGTCCATGATCATGTTAAAACCTTTGATGGTATCTTTGATATCAACCAATACGCCTTTGAGACCGGTAAACTGCTCAGCTACGTGGAACGGCTGGCTCAGGAAGCGCTGAACACGACGTGCACGTGATACAACCAATTTATCTTCTTCCGAAAGCTCGTCCATACCAAGGATGGCGATGATGTCCTGCAATTCTTTGTAGCGTTGTAAGGTTTCTTTAACGCGCTGTGCACAGTTGTAGTGCTCATCGCCCAAAACCTGTGCGCTTAAGATACGTGAGGTTGAATCCAGTGGATCCACCGCAGGGTAGATACCCAATTCAGCGATCTTACGTGACAATACTGTTGTAGCATCTAAGTGGGCGAAAGTAGTTGCCGGTGCAGGGTCGGTCAAGTCATCCGCAGGCACATATACCGCCTGTACTGAAGTGATAGAACCACGTTTGGTTGAAGTGATACGTTCCTGCATGGTACCCATTTCCGTTGCCAGTGTTGGCTGATAACCTACCGCAGATGGCATACGACCCAATAGAGCCGATACTTCAGAACCCGCCTGAGTGAAACGGAAGATATTATCAATAAAGAACAGGATATCACGTCCTTTACCTTCTGAATCACCATCACGGAAATATTCAGCAATGGTCAATCCTGAAAGGGCCACACGTGCACGGGCACCCGGAGGTTCGTTCATCTGACCGAACACGAACGTTGCTTTTGAATCTCGGAGATCTTCTTTATTTACTTTGCTCAGGTCCCAGCCACCTTTTTCCATTGAGTGGAGGAATTCATCGCCATATTTAATAATACCTGATTCGATCATTTCGCGCAGTAAGTCGTTTCCCTCACGGGTACGTTCACCCACACCAGCGAATACCGAAAGACCGGCATATGCTTTTGCAATGTTGTTGATCAGTTCCTGGATCAACACTGTTTTACCTACACCAGCACCACCAAACAGACCGATCTTGCCACCTTTTGCATAAGGCTCGAGCAAATCGATAACCTTGATACCGGTAAACAATACTTCGGTTTCAGTAGACAGGTCCTCGAAACGGGGAGGATTGTTGTGAATTGGTTTACCATTGGAGTTATCCAGGTCGCCTAAACCATCGATTGAAGCGCCAACCACGTTGAACACACGGCCTTTGATTTCTTCACCAACCGGCATTTTGATAGCCGATTCAAGGTCGAGTACATCCATGCCGCGGAGTAAACCGTCGGTGGAGTCCATCGCAACGGCACGCACACGGTCTTCGCCCAGGTGCTGCTGAACTTCTAAAACAACTTTCTGGCCGTTTTCTTTAGTGATCTGTAATGCGTCATAGATCTTTGGTAAATGGCTATCGCCAGAGAAGCTAACGTCAACTACCGGACCGATGATCTGTGATATTTTTCCAATGTTTGGCATATAAAACGAGGTAATTTAAAAGAATTTGTAAATCAAATTTTATCTTTAAAAAGATGCTCTTCTTTCGAGCCGCAAAGCTAAGATTATTTAATAAATATTTAAAGCTGGTGTTGAAATATTTTTTGGTAGATGTTTGTGCGGAGGACATAGTCGATAGTCCATAGTCCATAGTCCATAGTCTGTCTTGTCCTAAAATAGGTTTACACAAAGTAAACGAAAATGAAAGGACAAAAAGTAAAGAAAGAGCACTTTGCTGCGGCGATTTTTAATGAGCCGTTCAAGCGAAAAGTATGTGATGAATATTTGCGTACAGGGGTGTC
>CAIPDP010000161.1 GCA_903863845.1 uncultured Mucilaginibacter sp.
ATAATAACAGCATATATCTCATCAGAAAATGCTTCGGGCAAAAAATTCTTTTGCTCGCTGTGTCCAATGCCCTTGCCGAAAATACCGCCATTGGCAATGGCCATTTTTGCGTGGTCAGACTGAAATGACTTATCCGGATTTGCTTTTTCGGGGTGCAGGTAGGTTTCCATACGGTTGCGGTAAACATGCCTCCGCGGACCAAGGAAGATCACTCCGGCAAACAATACCCCTCCTGCCAAACAGGTAATGGCAATTTGTTTGATACTGATACGACCGATGATCAGCAATAATATACTTACACCAAATAACATCAACGCAGTCGACAAGTTGGCCAAAGCGATGAGTACGAAAACCAAACAAACCGTCCCCATGATTGGGATGAACGACTCTTTTACATTTTTTATATTTTCCTGCTTGCGCGATAAAGTGCGTGCCAGATAGGTGATCAGCGCCAGCTTGGCAAGATCGGAGGTCTGAAAGCTTAACCCTGTTCCGGGAATAGATATCCAGCGACTTGCATTATTAACATGCATACCAAACACCAGCGTGTAAAGAAGTAATGGTATGGTAACGATCATCAACATTTTTGAGATGCCCGAGTAATAGCGATAATCAAGCTTATGCGAAATGTACATCAGGGCTATACCACCAATTACCATCGCAAGGTGTTTCATCAGGATCGACTCCACACCTACCCCTTTCTTAAAGGCCAGCGTACTCGTTGAACTATAAACAGCCAGCAACGAAATAGCCGATAATAATATAACGATAAGCCATATCCATCGGTCGCCTTTCGTGTTATTTAATAGTCTGTTCATCATTTTTTATTTGATAATTTGAAGATTTGATAATTTGAAGATTTGAAGATTTGAAAATAGTCTTGCAAATTTCAGGCTCCCGACGCTACTGAGACAATCTTTCAACATTCCAACTTTACAACATTTCAACTTTACAACATTTCAACCCTTCAACTAATTAAAGTTCCTTCACCGCTTGCTTAAACTGCCTTCCCCTGTCTTCGTAATTTTTGAACAGGTCGAAACTTGCGCAGGCGGGTGATAATAATACCGTATCACCTTTTTTTGCCAGGTGGTATGCTACCTGGGCAGCTTCCTCGGCCGAAAAGGTATTTACAATTACTTCAACATCATCTTCAAATGCATCGTGGATGCGTCGGTTGTCTTTACCCAGGCAAACGATGGCTTTTACCTTATGCTTCACCAGGTCTTTCAGCATACTGTAGTCGTTGCCTTTGTCTACGCCTCCTAATATCAACACCACTTCAGAGCTCATGCTTTCCAGGGCATACCAGGTAGAGTTAACATTGGTAGCTTTTGAATCATTGATAAAGCTGATGCCCGAAATCTTGGCAACAAATTCCAAGCGATGTTCAATGTTTCTGAAACTACCCATACTCTCACGAATGGTCTCATTTCTCAGTTCAAGCACTTTGGCCACTATTCCGGAAGCCATTGAGTTGTAAATGTTGTGTTTGCCCTGTAAGGCCAGATCGTTAATTGACATTTGAAAATGTTCTTTAGTTGCGTTTATAATTAATTGGTCCCGGTCGAGATATGCTCCCGTTGTAAGTTTTTTTTTAATTGAGAATGGCAATAACTGCGCTTCCAGTTTTCGGTTTTCCATCATTTTCATGGTTTCCGGATCGTCTATACAATAGATGAAGTAGTCGGCCGGGCTTTGATTTTGTGTGATCCGAAACTTGGAAGCAGCATAGTTTTCCATTTTGTATTCATACCTGTCCAAATGGTCGGGTGTAATATTGAGCAATACTGCGATATCAACTTTAAAGCGAAACATATCATCCAGCATAAAGCTGCTCAGTTCCAATACATAATGGTCGAATTTTTCAGTGGCCACCTGGTAAGCAAAGCTTTTACCGATGTTACCGGCCAATCCAACGTTCATACCTGCATTTTTCAGGATATGATAAGTAAGGCTGGTGGTGGTAGTTTTACCGTTAGATCCGGTTATGCCAACGATACGGGCATTGGTATACCTGCCTGCAAACTCGATCTCCGAGATCACCGGAATACCTTTTTCTTTTAGTTTTTTGATGATCGGCGCCTTCTCCGGTATACCCGGACTTTTGATCACCTCAACGGCCTGTAATATTTCTTCTTCTGTATGTTGCTTTTCTTCAAAGCGAATATGCCAATCAGCAAGCTGCTGTTTATAGCTTTCAGCAATCGACCCAAAATCAGACACAAAAACATCATAGCCCTGCTGTTGCGCAAGGAATGCCGCACCCGTCCCGCTTTCGCCGGCCCCCAGTACTACAATTCTATTTAGTTTCGATTCCATTTCGTTTTTTGTCATTGGTCATTTGCTGCGCGTCATTGGTCATTGGTCATTGGTCATTTGCTTCGCGTCATTGGGTCATTGGGTCATTTTTACCTATCGGAAAAATCAATACAACTAATACAACCATCCCGATAGCTATCGGGACAACCTACCTTTCACCTTTCACCTTTAACCTTCCACCCCTACCTCAACTTCAGCGTCACAATCGTCAGGATAGCCAGGAGGATACCGATGATCCAGAACCGGTTAACAATTTTTGCTTCGTGAAAGCCTCTCTTTTGGTAATGGTGATGCAGCGGTGCCATCAGGAAAATCCTTTTGCCCTCGCCATATTTCTTTCTTGTGTATTTGAACCAGGATACCTGCATGATCACTGATAAATTTTCGATAACGAAAACGCCGCACAATAACGGCAGCAATAATTCTTTGCGGATCATGATGGCAAAAACGGCAATGATTCCGCCGATGGCCAAACTGCCGGTATCGCCCATGAACACCTGCGCCGGGTACGAATTGTACCACAAAAAGCCCACGCAGGCACCAACAAATGCGCCTGCAAAAACTACCAGTTCGCCTGAGTCGGGTATATACATGATATTGAGGTAATCGGCCATAACCGTATTACCCGAAACATAGGCCAGTACTGCCAGCGTGACACCAATAATTGCCGAAGTGCCGGTAGCGAGGCCATCGATACCATCCGTAATATTTGCACCGTTAGAAATAAAGGTGATAATTATAATTACGAAGAACATAAACACTACCAGGCCATATTTTTCAAAGCCTTTGCCAAAAACAGTCAGCACTTTTGAGTAATCGTACTCATTGTTTTTGTAGAATGGTATGGTTGTTTTAGTCGAGCGTACGTCTTGCAGGTAAACCGGCTTATTGCCCTTCAAATGGTAATCAACCGGGCCCGAATTATAATTGATCGGTGGCTTAACTTCCACCCGGATCAAAATATTCGGGTTACTGTACATTGTTATCCCGATAATGAATGCCAGGCCAACCTGGCCGATGATCTTGAACTTACCGGCTAAGCCTTCTTTATTTTTCTTAAATACTTTGATATAATCGTCAATAAAACCGATGGTACCCAACCATATCGTAGTGATCAGCATCAGGATCACATAAATATTTTCAAGCTTAGCAAACAGGAGTGTTGGCACCAGTATACCGAGTATGATGATGATGCCACCCATTGTTGGCGTACCTGCCTTTTGCATTTGTCCTTCCAAACCCAGGTTTCTAACGGTCTCGCCAACTTGTTTGTAACGCAGGTAATCGATCAGTCGACGGCCATAAACCGTGGTGATAAAAAGGGAAGATATAACTGCCATCGCCATCCTGAACGTGATGTACTGAAACACCCCGGCTCCCGGTATTGTGTAGTTCTTCTCTAAATAGTTAAATAAATAATACAGCATTACTTAATTCAGGTATTTGAAAATGTTCAGCAATTCTTCCTTATCATCAAAATGAGTTCGCACTCCTTTAACTTCCTGGTATTTTTCGTGTCCTTTACCTGCAACCAGGACAATATCACCGGGTTGTGCCAGGTTACAGGCGGTTTTTATCGCTTCGCGACGGTCAGTGACACTCATTACGCGGCGCTGAAATTCGGGACCAACACCTGCTTCCATATCCTTAATGATCTGCGCCGGATCTTCCGATCTTGGGTTATCCGATGTTAAGATCACCAGGTCACTCCATTCACAGGCTACTTTGGCCATGATCGGGCGTTTGGTTTTATCCCGGTCGCCACCACAACCGATCACGGTGATCACTTTTTCTTTTCCTTTGCGTACATCATGGATGGTACTCAGCACATTTTGCACGGCATCCGGGGTATGCGCATAATCCACAATACCTATGATCTTGTTAGCTGCAGTCACGTAATCAAACCTGCCTTCCGCGCCGGTCAGGCGGCTCAGACTGGTCAGCACTTTTGCTTTATCCTGATCCAGCAACATGGCAGTGGCATATACCGCCAGCAGGTTATAGGCGTTGAACGTACCCACCAGTTTAAACCACACCTCTTCCCCATCTATGTTCAGCAGTAAGCCTGCAAACTGGCTCTCTAATATTTTGGCCCTGTAATCGGCCATATTCTTCAATCCGTAGCTTTTTTTATGTGCCGGGGTATTCTGCAGCATCACCATGCCATTGCGGTCGTCGGCATTGGTGAGCGCAAAGGCGTTCTTGCCTAATCCGTCAAAAAACAGTTTTTTGGCATCGCGATAGTTTTCAAAAGTCTTATGGTAATCCAGGTGATCGTGCGTCAGGTTCGAGAATATCGCACCGATAAACTTCAAACCCTCTATACGATGCTGAACTACGGCGTGTGAGCTTACTTCCATGAAACAGTAATCACAACCCTGCTGCACCATTTCTTCCAACAAAGCATTGAGCTGAACCGGATCGGGCGTGGTATGTGTCGCCGTAACCACTTGTCCGTTGATCTGATTTTCTACGGTTGATAGCAATCCGCATTTATAACCCAAATCGCGGAAAAGCTTATATAATAAAGTAGCGATGGTTGTTTTACCATTGGTACCGGTAACGCCCACCAGTTTTAATTTAGAAGATGGCTCGCCATAAAATTGCGAAGCAACAAGTCCCAGTGCTTTTGATGAGTCGGCAACCATCAGAAAGTCGACCTCCCCTACTACATGGCCCGGTAATTCTTCACAGATCACCGCAACAGCGCCATCAAGAACAGCCTGTTCGATATAATCATGTCCGTCTGACTGAGTTCCCTTAACAGCAACAAAAAGGCAGCCGGGCACCACTTTGCGCGAATCGAAAACTACAGCCGTGACCCAGGTATCGGCACTGCCCTGCAGTTCGGTAAAAGCCAGCCCTTCTATGATATCGCTCAGGTACTTCATTGCAGTTCGATGGTTATGATTGATCCTTTAGGTATCAGGCTACCACCTGTTACCGATTGTTTAATTACCGCTCCGCTACCGCGGGCAGTTACTTTATATCCTGCATTACCAAGCACATAAAGCGCATCGCTCAATCCCATGCCAGTTACATCAGGTACCGAACCTTTCGGGTAATTAACAGTTTCAACAGCTACACCACCGCTGGTATCTACAGCCGTGGTATTTGAGGCGTAAAGCGGTTTGATATTCAGCCTGGCATAAACCTCCTGCACTGCTTTACGGTTGCCCGGTTTTGATTTAGGCATTTGCGTATTCCCAACATAATGCAGTGGCGCACTTTGATTCATTTCCAGATCGCTTGAGTACACCCTGTCGGCTATGGCCCTGAATACCGGACCCGCGACTTTTGCCGCGAGGTATTCACCCTTTGGGTCGTTGATAACCACGATCATGGAATATTTGGGATGATCGGCTGGGAAATAGCCGCAAAAAGAAGCCTGGTGCTTTTTGGCTTCACCATAACCATGGTTACCGTTTGCTATCTGGGCGGTACCGGTTTTGCCGGCAACCGTATAAAGCGGATTTTTGATATAGGTTTTGCCTGTACCTTCCTGAACTACCCCTTCAAGCAGACCTTTTACCTTGTTGAGTGTTTCATCAGAGCAGACCTTTTCATTGATCACCCGGGCCTGGAACTGCTCAACGGTATTGTTAAGCCGGCGGATCTCTTTCACAAAAATCGGGGCGATCATTTTTCCGTTATTGGCTACAGCATTGTAAAAGCAAAGCATCTGCAAAGGCGTCAACTTTTCTTCGTACCCATAGGCCATTTGCGGCAGGGTTAATTTGCTCCAGCTTCTCGAATGCGGTGTTTTGATCAATGGCGCACCTTCACCCGGTATTTGAAGATCGAGTTTGTCATTGAGGTGATAGCTGTAAAGTGCGTTGGTAAAATCGCTTGGATCATCCTTAAAATGATCGTAAACAAACTTGGCCGCCGCTACGTTGGATGATTCTTCAAAGGCTCGTTTAGCCGATATCTGGTAAAACTTATCCAGCTCGGCATCAGTTACGGTATACTTTTCGTTACCGGGGATAACGTGCATCTTTCCACCTTCTACATTGATCTGGGTACTCGTATCAATTTTATGCTGCTCGAGCAGGGTCATATAAGTAGCCAGCTTGAAAGTGGAGCCGGGTTCGGCCGCATCGCTGATGGCATAATTCAGTTTTTCTTCGTAATCGCCGGTTTTGGTTTGGGTAAAATTTGCTATTGCCCTGATCTCGCCCGTAGCCACTTCCATCAACACCACGCAGCCATGTTCGGCCTTGCTGATCTCCATTTGCTTTTTCAGCGCCGATTGCGCCACATCCTGAAGGTTGACATCAAGCGTTGATATAATATCTGAACCCTCTTTAGGTGAAATTTCCGCATCGCCACCGTTAACAGGAACCCAGGTACCACCAGGTACACGCTGCATCAGCAGTTTGCCATTTTCGCCATTGATGTAATTGGCAAATGCACCCTCCAGGCCAACCGAAACAGCTTTGGCATTTCCCTGCTGATCAACACCATTGGTATTTCTGTAACCGATGGTACGTTTGGCCAGTTCGCGGAAAGGCAATATCCGTTTGTTTTGTTCTTCCAGTAACAAGCCGCCCCGGGCTTTCCCTAAATTGATCAAAGGAAAGGTGCGCACCTGTTTAAGTTGCGTAAAGCTTACGTGGTTTTGAATCAGCTGGTAGCGATTACCGTCGTTGCGGGCCTGCTTTAATAATTGTACATATTCGCGGGTTGAACGATCGCCAAACAAATGCGAAAAGCAATAGGCCAGTGAATCAACCTTTTCATCAAATAACTTATCGTCGGCAATGGCACCGGCCTGCATATCCATCCGCAGGGTATATTCCGGTACCGATGTAGCCAGCAAACTGCCGTCATGGGCAAAAATATTGCCATGGGCGGCTTCTACATTCTGATACCTGGCCGACATTTTCTTAGCCATCTCGCGCCATTTTTCACCCTGCTGGAACTGAACCCTGCAAAGCTGAAACACTACCGCACCGGCAAATACCATGATCAAGCCGAACGCGATGTAAACGCGCATCAATATGTTGGCCCTAATGCTCATCCTTCACCTCCTCTGCCTGCAATTTTTGCGGTGGCTCTATCGATTGTTTGATACCGAGGGTATCTGCACGCCGGGCAACTTCTGAAAGGGTGCTTTTATAGGCCAGTTCGGCTTTTGCTGTTTTGTAATCCCAGCTCAGTTCTTTTACTTCTTTTTCAGTTTTGTCGATATCGCGAATCGTTTTCTCGGCCAGGTGCATATTACCCAGGTAGAGCATACCCAGCAACACCATGAACAAAACAAAAGGGAGCGCGCCCGTAGCTTTTTCGGCGTTGAAATTTTTGGCGAATAGTTTAAGCAGCGCATTCTCAGAATAATCCTTTACAGGTTGCTTTTCTTCGACAACGATCTCTTTTTCTACTTCCGCCTCCGGAATTTCTGTACGTAAACGATTGGTCATCTTTTTACAGCTATTCGTAATTTCGCGCTACGTGCCCTGTTATTATTTTTTATCTCGTCTTCTGATGCGGTGATCGCACCGCGACTTACTGCATCAAAAGGTTTTTGATCATTTCCATAAAAATCCTTCTCAACCTCACCGCTGAATTTTCCCTTGGCAATAAAATTCTTCACCAGCCTGTCTTCCAGCGAGTGATATGACATTACTACCAGACGCCCGCCACTTACCAGCACTTCGGCCGACTGGCTCAAAAATTCTTTAAGAGCTTCCAATTCCTGGTTTACTTCGATGCGCAGGGCCTGGAACACCTGTGCCAGGTATTTATTCTCTTTACCGCGGGGGATGAGTTTACCTATCGCATTCTTGAGGTCGGCTACCGAGTTGATCGGCGCTGACAGACGGGATGTAACTATTGTTTTTGCAAGCGATCTGGCGTTCTGTATCTCGCCATAAATGCCAAAAATGCGATGCAGATCAGCCTCGCTGTAAGTATTGATCACCTGCTGCGCACTCTGGCTGTCTGACTGATTCATCCGCATATCCAGGTCAGCGTCAAAACGAATGGAAAAACCACGATCGGCCTGATCGAACTGGTAAGAGGAAACACCCAGATCAGCCAGTATCCCATCAACAGGAATAGCACGGTTTAAACGACAAAAATTTTTGAGGTACCGAAAATTCTGATCTATGAATTCAAAACGGTCATCATTGATTCGATTTCGCTGCGCATCCGCATCCTGGTCAAATACCAGCAAACGGCCACCTGTGCCGAGTTTGGCCATAATAGCTCTGGAATGACCACCGCCTCCAAAAGTTACATCAACATAGGTTCCTTCTGGTCTGATATTCAAACCTTCGATACACTCTTCGAGCATCACCGGGGTATGGTAACTATTCATCAACCGCTCTCCTTCCTGCACCACCCATCACCTCCTCGGCCAGCCTGGCAAAATTTTCAGGCTCGTTATCTAATTGCGTATCGTATGCTTCCTGTGCCCAAACTTCTATCTTATTGAACTGACAGGCCAGAACAACATCGTTCTTGATACCGGCATATTCCGTCAGATTCTTTGGTAACAACACCCTGCCTGCTGCATCCAGCGATAATTCAGAAGCACCCCGGGTGAAATAACGAATAAACTCGCGGGTCTTCTTCTCATAGGAATTCAATTTACTCAGGTCGTCAACGATCTTCTCCCACTCTTTGCGCGTGTAAATAACCAGGTGCTTCTCAAAGCCACGATTGATCACAAGGCCTTCTTTGTCAGCTTCAGGAAGCTGCTTTTTAAGGCCAGAGGGGATCATCATCCTTCCTTTGACATCCAGTTTACATTCAAATTCGCCTAAAAAATGGGCCATGAGCTAATTCTGCGACATTTTCGCTGAGTAAAAGTAAATCACTTTTTCCAATTTTCCCACAAATTCCCATTTTTTACCACCAAAAAGTTTTCAACACCGCTTTTAGACATTTTTCTCCCACTTTCAATTTTTCTGCCGCTATTTCAGAATCGCATCAAATCAGCTATCTTAGCACAATACGCTGATAACAAGCGATATTTAGTGACTTAATACCTTACCGGCTTTTAAATTTGTCAATATGAAAAGATTCCTAACCTTAGTACTTGCAATAGCCATCAGCTATGCCGCGACGGCACAAAGCAGCCCCGAATCCACTGATAACATTATGAAAGCGGCCTATACGAAAGCAGGTGCCGAAAACAAAATTGTGATCCTTATTTTCCATGCTTCCTGGTGCGGCTGGTGCCATAAAATGGAGGCATCGATCAATGATTCTACCTGCAATAAATTTTTCGATAAG
>CAIPDP010000162.1 GCA_903863845.1 uncultured Mucilaginibacter sp.
AAAAAGCGCTGGCCTGCGGGTGTCATCGCAGCAGCCTCGGGCGAAAATAAAACAGAACAGGGTTGGGAAGTGCGACAAAGGCATCAAAGATTTGTCCATTGCAGGTTAATAAAGTGACAGGGTAGCACGGGACAAAGATTTGCAGCCTGGGGTTCTGTTTTATTTTGCAGGGTAGGCCTGTGCGGAAAAGAGGCATTTGCGATGACGGGAGCGCCTTTTGGTTACTTTTGGCGCAGCAAAAGTAACAGCCTCCGCGGCAATTGAGCGGTCGATGTTTGTCCCTTGAATAAAGCACCTCCGGGCCTCGAAACAACACCGCCAGCCCCGCGCGCGTCGCCCTTCGACGAGCTCAGGGTGACACCCGGTGCTTTTAATGTCCTATTATAAAGCGCGTAAGGTGTCATGGTGAGCAGGGTCGAACCATGGTGCGCAAAGGCCCTACCCGCGTCGCACTTCGACGGGCTCAGGGTGACAGCCAATCCAGCGCACCGCTTGTTCGGAATGCCATGGTTTTTTTTGATCATTTGACTAAAGACTCTTGACTTAAGACTCAAGACTTTATTAAAAAATAACGCTCCCCATCTGTCTTTATCTTACCCGCGTCCAGCAACAAGCGGATAGTTTCGATGCGTTCCTTTTCTGTTCCGGCGCTAAGGTGGGTGATCAGCTTTTCGAGGCTTAGTTCACCGGCGCTCAGCAATTGGACAATGCTTGTGACGATATCATCAGTAATTTCCGAGCGGTTTTTCTGGCGCTTTTCTTCAAGACAGATATCGCATAAGCCGCATTTGGGTGCCGACTCGTCAAAATAGGCCAACAGCATCTGGCTTCTACAGCGGCGATGTTCGGCGTAGGCAAAAACGGCTTCCATCTTTTGGCGATAAATAGCTTTGCGCTCCTCTATATAACGTTTGTTGATGGCCAGTTCGCGATTTTGCTGGCGCGGTTGCAAGTAGGTAACCCGGGGCAGATCGCTTTGCGGCTGGTAATGAAGGATACCCTCGGCCTCCAACTGCTTTAAGCCTTCTATTACCTGCTGCACGCTCAGGTTGGCACGACGGGCCAGGTCGAATTCGCGCAGGTTCACATAATTCTCGAATGACCCGCCGTACGATCGCAAAATGGTTTTAATGAAAGGATCCCATCCGGGGTTTTGTATCTGGTAATTATACAACTGCTCATTGCCCACCTCAAACTTGAACCGCGACGGCAGGAATACGCTCTCGGTAAACGCCAGGTATTCGTCCTGCTCCAGAAATTTTAGGGCATTGACCGTTTTAACCGGTTCCAGTTTATAACGCGAGGTGAAATCACCCAGATCGAGGTCGAAACTGACACCTTCCCCGGTGCCATAGGCCAGTTGTACAAAGCTGCCCAGATAATGATACACCTGCCTCACCTCCTCCACTGTTGGGAAATTCGAAAGGTATTTCTTTTCGCTTTTCAGGCGGTCGGTATAATTGTAAAGCAGCACGGCGTAAGCCTTGTGGTTATCGCGACCGGCACGGCCTGCTTCCTGGTAATAAGCCTCCAGGCTTTCGGGCGGGTCTTTATGGATCACAAAACGAACATCGGCTTTATCTATCCCCATACCAAAGGCGTTGGTTGCCACAATAATGCGGGTACGGTTGTTCTGCCAGTCGTCCTGCCGTTTCGAGCGTTGCTCCATCGTAAGTCCCGCATGGTAAAAATCAGCACTAAACCCATTTTCCTCGTAAAATTTGGCTATCTCAGCCGATTCTTTGCGGCTGCGCACGTACACTATTCCGCTGCCTTTTACACCTTTTGGTATATCCAGCAATTTGCGTAGCTTATTTTCTTCGTTCTGCACAACATAGCTGATATTCTTCCGCTCGAAACTTTGCTGGAAAACGTTGGATTCTTTAAATCTTAATTTCTTTTGGATATCCTCCCTTACTTCGGCCGTTGCAGTGGCTGTTAAAGCCAGTACAGGCACGCCCGGATGCAGGTCTCGCAGATCAGCAATGTGCAGGTAGGGCGGCCTGAAATCATACCCCCATTGCGAGATACAATGCGCCTCATCTACGGCGATCAGGTTCACGTTCATGTAACGGATCCGTTCACGGACCAGTTCAGACAAGAGGCGCTCGGGCGACAAGTACAAAAATTTGGTCTCACCGTAAATGCAACTATCCAAAGCCAGGTCGATCTCGCGTTTACCCATGCCGGTAACGATAGACACCGCGGCTATACCTTTCGCTTTTAAATTCTCTACCTGGTCCTTCATCAAAGCGATCAGGGGCGAAACCACGATGCATACCCCCGGCCGGGTAAGTGCAGGCACCTGGAAGCAGACAGATTTACCCCCACCTGTCGGTAACAAGGCCAGGGTATCACGCCCCAGCAAAACCGACTGGATGATCTCCTCCTGCAAGGGCCGGAAGTTGTCGAATTTCCAATAATGCCGTAGTATCTCCTCGATCGTCATTCAGGCAACCTCCTGGTTTTGTTGTTATTCCATACAAAAAAAACCAATTTACCAGAGCTCGTATAATCAACGTATCCTTTGTGCTCAAAAAGAAGATCGGTATTTACGATGATCAATTTGCTATTGGCGGTAAAATTCAATTCGAATGCTAACTCATTATTAACTTCATGCAATTCGGTGAAATAAATACGCCCATCTCGTCGATCAATTATTGCTATTTGTTGGCAAGGTGACCCACAGCCCCACATCGCTAGTGTATAGTGCCCTGCAAAATTGATCCCCTTTTGCTTGCACTGATCTCTGATCTGTGTCCGGAACCAATATGCCGCTTTATCCGTTTTAAAATCGGGCTTCGCGAATTTGCCTTTAAATTTCAGGATTGGGAATGAAGCGAATTTGTATTTGGAATGATATCGTTTGAATATACGCCCTGTGCAAATATCGTCATTACCTAAAATCAAATATTTATCGTCCTCAAATATCGTATCCCCTCTACTTGTCAGGTGCGGCATTTTTTTACCTTTTACGATTAAGTCAATATTGGTCTTGCCCCAGCATTCTATCAAAAAGTCGCCTCTTTGGTAAACGGTATCCTGTCGGGCAGCATAACCCTTGCAAGAATAACAAACTAACAATAAAAAGACCAACTGTCTAACGTTCATTGACAAGTATTTTAGGTTCCGAATTTACAATTTCCCATTTGTTATACTGATATCAAGTTAAAATCAAATTGACGTTCCGCACTCAGCATTCCTTAAAAAATTCCGCAATTGACATTTCGCACTCCGCATTCCTTTCACTCTTCGCCTTTCATCCGCGTCATGCCTATTTGATAAGTTTTCTCCTCGCCCCTGCGCACGTTTCCACCCCCTCTGCTCGTTCGAAATGACATCGCTATTTTATCATTCCGCATTTGACACTTCGCACTCCGCATTTATAATTCTTCATTCCGCATTTGACACTTCGTACTCCGCATTTACAATTCTTCACTCCGCATTCCTTAAAAAATTCCGCATTTGGCACTTCGAACTCCGCATTTATAATTCTGCATTATTCCTAACTTTGACACCATGAAATATTTGCTGACCGCGCTCATCCTAAGCTTTACCACCAATATTCTTGTCGCCCAAAAATGGAACGTAGATAATCCTCCCGGGCCATCAAAAAAAGTGACCATCACCACGGATGAAGGTACCTGGATGAACCTGGACGTGAGTCCGGATGGCGAAAATATCGTGTTCGACTTACTGGGTGATATTTATACCATCCCGATCAAAGGCGGTAAAGCAACCACACTTTCCAGCGGTAAATCATGGGATGTGCAGCCCCGGTACAGTCCCGATGGTAAACTGATCTCTTATACAAGTGATAAAGATGGAGGTGATAATATATGGGTGATGAACAATGATGGCAGCAATAAACATCCTATCACTAAAGAAACTTTCCGGCTGCTCAACAATGCATCCTGGTCGCCCGACGGGCAATACCTGGTGGCACGCAAGCATTTTACCGGCACGCGTTCGCTGGGCGCAGGTGAAATGTGGCTCTATAATGTCAATGGCGGCGAAGGCATCCAATTGACCAAACGCAAAAACGACCAGCAGGACGCGGGTGAACCCATCATTTCGCCTGATGGCAAATATGTTTACTGGAGTGAAGATATGACCGGGGGGCCGGATTTTCAATACAATAAAGACCCTAACAAAGGCATCTATGCGATAAGGCGCCTGAACCGTGAAACCGGCAAGATTGACGAAGTTGCCGGCGGTGCCGGTGGCGCTTGCCGACCGCAAATATCGCCCGACGGCAAATTGCTTGCTTTTGTAAAGCGGGTGCGCCTAAAATCAGTTTTATACCTGCAAAACCTGGCGACAGGAGAAGAATGGCCGGTTTATAACGAGTTATCAAAAGACCAGCAGGAAACCTGGGCAATATTTGGCGTATACCCGAATTTCGCCTGGACGCCGAATAGTAAAAATATCATCTTTTATGCCAAAGGCAAGATATGGAACCTGGATATCAATACTTTAAATGCCGAACAGGTACCTTTTGAAGTGAGCACGGTACAGTCGATCACCGAGGCCCTGCATTTCCCGCAAAAGGTTTACCAGGAACAGTTCGAAGCAAAAATGATCCGGCAGCTGACCACCTCGCCCGACGGGAAGAAAGTGGCTTTCAATGCTGCCGGCCATATCTATATTAAAACCCTGCCGGATAGTTTACCGGTTAGGATAGACACGCTAAACGACCTGGAATATGAGCCTGATTTTAGTCCGGATGGCAAATCGCTGATCTACGTTAGCTGGAGCGATGAATTGAAAGGTGCCATCAACCGTATCGACCTGGCCACTCATACTATGAGCCGACTTACCGTGGAAAAAGGTTTCTATTATGCGCCGAAGTTTTCGAACAAAGGCGATAAGATCGTTTTCCGCAAAGGTGAAGGGAATGACGATCTGGGGTTCTCCTTCGGTAAAGATCCGGGTATATACACCATTCCTGCAACGGGTGGTAAAGCCAAAATGATCATTGATAATGGCATCTGGCCGCAATTTTCGGGCGACGATTCAAAAATATACTACCAGAGCAGCGAGGGCGAAAACAAAACCTTCCGGGTGATGGATACTACCGGCGCCAATCAGCGCACTTTGTATACCTCAAAATATGCGACTCAGTTTGCTCCAAGCCCCGATGGCAAATGGATGGCTTTTACCGAACTGTTCAATTGTTACCTGACACCCATGGTGTATTCGGGTGCGCCGCAAGAGTTGTCGGCAGGCAACAAAGCTATCCCGCTCAGCAAGCTAACCCGCGACGCGGGCACTTACCTGCATTGGAGCAAAGACAGCCAGCAATTGTTGTGGACACTCGGTCCAAAATATTTTGTGCGTGATATCCGGAGCGCATTCCCCTTTGTAGCGGGCTCGAATGATAAAACACTGGTGTTGGATACTGTTGGGATCGATCTGAATTTAAAACTGAAGACCGACGTACCAACTGGCTCTATTGTATTTAAAAATGCCCGCATCATTACAATGAAAGGCGATGAAGTACTGGAGAATGCGACCATCGTGATCGACAAGAACCGTATCGTCAACATTGGCAAAAACAATGAAGTGGCTATACCCGCTGATGCTAAAGTTTATGATGCAACTGGCAAGACCATTATGCCGGGTATAGTTGACGTGCATGCCCACCTGCATGCAAGTCCGGATGGCATTTCGCCACAACAGGATTGGAATTATTTTGCGAACCTGGCCTTTGGCGTTACCACCGCCCACGACCCCTCCAGCAATACTGAAATGGTGTTTAGCCAGTCGGAAATGCTGAAAGCCGGCGTGATGGTTGGCCCGAGGGTATATTCCACAGGTACTATATTGTATGGCGCTGATGGCGACTTTAAAGCCGTG
>CAIPDP010000163.1 GCA_903863845.1 uncultured Mucilaginibacter sp.
GAACCATATATGGCATATACCGGTGAATTACGGCACTGAGGTTGGTCATCTTTGGTTTGTTTATATGCTGATAGGCGTTTACCTTTTTGCACCGATATTATCTCCATGGATTGAAAAAGCCGATAAAAAAGGGATGGAATTGTACCTGATCATTTGGGCAGTAGCGTTAAGCCTGCCATTTATCCACCTGGTTTTTCCGGAAGTTTTGGGTGAGTGCTTTTGGAACCGCACCCCATTGCTTTACTATTTTTCGGGTCTGTTGGGCTATGTGATCCTGGCGGCTTATATCAAGAAATTTCACATGGAGGCAAAGGCCTGGAATATCCCGGTCGGCTTGCTGCTTATTATTATTGGTTATGCTATTACCGCAGGGTTTTTTGAGCAGCGTTTAGGCACCGAAAAAATGGTTGATACACTCGAACTTTCCTGGGGATTTGATACCATCAATGTAGCGATGATGACCACCGGGATTATCCTCATCTTCAAAAATATCACCTTCAGAAATAGTAATTCCTTATTTGTGCGGGTCATTGCAGGCATTTCGTCTATCAGTTATGGTGCTTATCTGGCACATATCATGGTGCTCAATTTTTATTATAATCTGATCAATCCGCATTTTGATACCGCCGCAATTAAAATACCGTTGATCGCTTTATCTACATTTATTACCACGGTGATATTGATCAAACTACTTTCCTTTTTGCCGAAGAGCAAATGGCTGGTAGGTTAGTAAGAGGAAATAATGTAACAATTTTTTAACGCGTGGATTTAGCAAGAGATATACCTTTACCCTCGCTCAAAAACCCTGGCGTATGCGTATCCTGAAAATTTTTTCGTTCCTGCTATTACTGTTTGTTTCCACTATTGTATCGGCACAAAACAAAATAAAGAAAGCGGTTTTTATCATTGCTGATGGTATACCTGCTGACGTTATTGAAAAACTAAATACGCCCAACCTTAAACAGATTGCAGCACAAGGACATTATTTGAGGGCCTATGTTGGTGGTGAAAAAGGTGGCTATTCGCAAACGCCAACCATATCGGCTAATGGTTATAATAGTTTATTAACGGCCACCTGGGTAAACAAACACAATGTATGGGGCAACGACATCAAAGCGCCCGATTATAATTACTGGACCATTTTCCGCATGGTGAAAAATGCTGCCCCGGAAAAGAAAATTGCCGTATTTTCGAGCTGGACAGATAACCGGACCAAACTGGTGGGTGAAGGTCTCCCGCAAACCGGCAATATTAAAGTTGACTATGCTTTTGACGGCTACGAATTGGACACGGTCAAATTCCCGCATGATAAGGCTGGTAACTATATGCACCTGATAGATGAGCAGGTTGCCAATTCGGCGGCAATCTGTATCAAAGACAAAGCACCAGACCTGAGTTGGGTATACCTGGAGTATACCGATGATATGGGACACCGCTATGGCGATAGTCCGCAGTACTACGATGCTATCGAAAAAATGGACGCGCAGGTAGGTAGGGTATGGGAGGCGGTCAAATACCGCGAGGCCCATTTCAACGAGGACTGGATCATCTTTATCACAACCGACCATGGGCGTGATGAACAAACCGGCAGGGGACATGGGGGTCAATCAGCAAGGCAACGAAGCACCTGGATGGTAAGCAATTCTAATAAACTCAACGACTATGCTTCTTACTATACGCCTGGGATAATCGATATAACACCTTCTATCATAAACTTTATGGGCATTTCGCTGCCAGTTGATCAGGCACGCGAACTGGATGGAACCTCGTTGGTAGGTAGGATTTCTTTGGCTGTGCCACAGGCAAACTTTATACAAGGTTCAATAGATATCTCCTGGAAAGCACTGGATAATTTTGGTAAAGTTAAGATATGGCTTGCTGCCACCAATAACTTTAAAGAAGGCAAACCCGATAACTACCAGCTTTTAGCGGAGGTACCCGTTGCTGATCAGCATGCGGCGGTTTCCGTTAAAAATATGCCCTCAGATTTTTATAAAATAGTTATCGAGGGGCCCTACAATACTGTGAATCGATGGGTCGTTCTGACCAATAAACCTGAAAGTAAATAATATAAATTAAGTTTCATAAATACTGTTTTGACAGGCAGATCGGACAATGCAGATTGTTTGATCTGAATAAAAACTTCAACCGGGAATTAATTGCTGTCATATTTTATCTGTAAGTAACCCTCCTGTTTTCTCTTCTTATTTATTTCCCCTTAGCTAACTATAGCTTATCGGATAGTAGGATTATTCTTAAGCTCGATTCTCATTCTGAAATGACTCTTGCTCCGCTTTTTGATAAAACCTTTTATTCAAATTGTCACGAATCGCAAGAACTAAAGGACCCAATTGAAATTAGATTCTTAAATATTGCTTAAAATTTAAGCAAAAAGCAATTTTAAATTCCAATAAAAGGA
>CAIPDP010000164.1 GCA_903863845.1 uncultured Mucilaginibacter sp.
CGAAAGACTGGTAAAAGCAATACCCTTCGAACTGATTTATGCAATGATGAGTTTCGTTGTGGGTATTGTTGCAACCCTGATTTTGATATTATTATTCAAATAATTTTTAGGTATGAGCAGTAAAATTTTAATCGTCGAAGACGATAGTCTGAATATTCTGATCTACAAATACATTTTTAAATCAGAACCGTTTGAATTGGATTTCGCCTTTGACGGAGAGCAGGGGATCGGCAAGATCAAAAAGGAATCCTATTCACTTTTCCTGCTTGATCTGAATCTACCGCTAATTGATGGCTATGGTGTCGCTAAGTTTATTCGAACTCAGGAAATGCAACAAAATATAGGCAGGCGCCCTGTGTTTATGATATCGGCAAGTTTTAATAGCTATAGCGATTTTACTTCGCTTAGCCCTGACGTAGACAAATTCATCGCAAAGCCCTTTGATATCGTTCATTTAAAATCATCGGTCAATCTTTATCTCCTGAATTACGAAGAACAATTAAAACTCCGTAATTATTAAATTTTCTTTCCTGCTGCATTTCTAAGGGTTTTCATTTTTGCCTAACCATTCTGGTTTGATTTTTTTACGTTTTATAGCCGGGCTACTTTATCAGGTGATCATTGAAATACAAATTTACCTACCAGCAAGAATCGGATATGAAAAGATACATCAGGATTACAGTAATATTGTTTTCAACATTTCTGATATCGAATGGCGTTAATGGGCAAGCCAATACAACCAATTATTCGCCAGCGGAAACAGCCGTTCCATTTTTGAATATTGGCATTGATGCCCGGTCAAGTGCAATGGGGGGAGCAGGCGTAGCCATTCCGGCCGATGCAAACGCCAATTACTGGAATCCGGCCAAATTAGCATTTATAGAAAAAGGACCTGTATTTTCAGCTTTTTATACCCCATGGATGCCATCCATTAGTGAAGGATTAAGTTTGAAAGGCATTTCTTTTTCAAATATGGTCAATGATATTTGGGCAGTAGGTAGCTCATTCAGGTATTTTGACCTGGGAGCTATTAACCTGACTGATGCAGATCAAAACATTTATGGTAGTTATCATCCCACCGAAATGGCCTGGGATTTGTCGGCCTCACGGAAATTTGGAGATCGGTTCTCAATAGCCTTAACGTGGCGTTACGTATTTTCTTCGCTCGGCAGCATTACACTGCCAACCCAGCAGGAAGCAGAAGCCGGAGCAGCCTTTGCAACTGATATCTCAGTTTATTATAAAAAGGCAAGTGAGGCGGCATATAATGACGAAGGCTTTTCAGCAGGCTTGCACCTTTCGAATCTGGGTACAAAATTCAGGTATACGTCTTCTGCTTATTCCTCTTTATTGCCCGCAAACCTTAAAATCGGAATCGCCGATTATGGCGATGTTGATGAAGACGCTGTTGTAGGAGTGACATTTGATATCAATAAATTGCTTGTACCAAATTATAATTATAACAATACAACCGGACAATACCTTCAAAACTCTACCCAGAACTATTCGGTACCCGCCGGAATTATAGCTGCATTTCAAAATGTTCCCGGTGGTATTTTGGGGCAATTTAAAGATCTTACGTATAACGCAGGTTTTGAATTCCGTTACCAGAATCAATTTGCGCTTCGTTGCGGTTTTATTTACCGTGATCCCTACCTGGGTGATGAAAGACTATGGACCGCTGGAGCAGGATTCCGCGTCAGTAATTTTGATTTTGACTTTTCTTATATGAGCGGGCGGGAAGTATATAGTCCACTTGCCAATACCTTGTGTTTTACGCTTTCATTTAGAATCAGGGACTCAAATTAAAGCAGCTAATGAATCCAATTTTAGTAGAGAAGGAAAAACAAACCTACAGCTTTTTGTAGTTTACAGCAGGGTACTATTTACCTAAACTTTTCTAATTTAATTGCTTTCATAGTTTAGAATGGGCCCGCCAAGTGATACATATTTCACTAGCGGGCATTTTTTTTCACTAAGCTTACCTTTTGTCGAAAAAGTAGCGCTTTTTCAAACATCCAAAGCAATAGTATACACGAATGGGAATGAATGGGAACAATAATTTTAAAATTGCGGGTCGGTGAAGCCGATAACTGATTTGACTTTTGCATTTGCGACAAATTGTTTTACCGTGCCTATAAGTGAGGTTTGACATTGCATTAAGGCTTTTTAAATTTTAGAAAATAGCAGGTTTTTAGGTTTTATCTCACAGGACCGATGACGCCTTAAATTTGAATTAAAGCAAAGCATGAATTTTGTTAGGTTGATACAGTTTGAAATTAATTTCATTGTAGTAACCCGTCAACTACCAAAAGTTGTGGTGGCTGATACCAGCTATGTTCAGTCTGATTGTCTATAGTTCAGGTCAATTAATCGATCGGATGATCATCTTTTAAAACAACTAAATGTTGAGTGTTCCCCCGGGATTTTCGGAAGATTTCATAAATGCAATTTGTGATATCATCGACCAAATCGATTCAAGGACCAGGGACTTTAAACGACCCTGTTATCAGAGATGCACATCATAGAGAAGTACTATAAAAGAAGTATGGATAAGTTTTGGTTATTTTCGTTTAGATTAATTTAATTTCCTCAACTACCCAAATTTGTAGTGTTTTTGAAATGACAAGCAGCCTATTTTTGAAGTGGTATAAAAATCATGACCTACTTTTCATGGTTTAGCGTTCCAAGTGATTTGCCTTTTATTAAGGAGAGTTTAAGTGAGAAAGCCTCAAAGTGCGAGACTGAGAGGCTTTTATTTTTTTATTGCTGTTGCGAAATATCAGTGAATGTACCCAACTACTTTAATTTAAAATAAGCTGTTCAAAAACTTCCTTCATGATCGGTTTAGAGATAAACTTAGTAACAAATGGGTAAGTTTTGGAACGATCGATATCCCTGGGGTCGATAGAAGATGAAACGATATAAATGCAGATATTTTTATTCAGTGAAGGATAAATAGTTTGAAACCTGTTTAAAAAATCCCACCCGCCGAACCTTGGCATATACAGATCTACGAAAATATAATCGGGTAGAGTTTTTGTTGCCGCACCATGTTCTTCCAAATAATCCAATACCAGTTCAGGATCCGAACAATAAGTAGCCTGGTTTGAAAGCTCCGTTTGCCGAAGGGTCATCTGAACTATTTTATGGAAGATCTGTTCATCGTCAATTAATATCAGTTTACTCATGGAGAATTTAAAATTATCTATCAGATTAATATATAAAGCCAAAGTTAAATAATTAATTTACAATGGTTTAACAACGTTTTTCAACTGCGCATCCTGTAAATTATAATTAGTTTGAGAATGAGTTATTTACAGGAATTATCTAAAGTACCCTAAAGGATAAATAGTTGCGATAAACTAAAGTCAGGTAAAAAACTCATCTCATTTTATGCGCTAAACCATCTTCATATTAACCGGATCCCAATGTATAACTCTGTTTTGGAAATAGCTCTCGTTACAGGCCAGTGCAGGAGCAGCCGCTCTGAACCCGAATATTGCATTTTCAACAACAGGTTTCCCGGTACGCATTGAATCGAAGAAATTGGCAAAATGATCAAAGGACGAATTGGATCCTTCAGGTGCCTGATAACTGGTAACTGAACCTTGGGGGATTTGCTGATCTGCCGCAGTGTACTTCTTATTATAATCGTCAACAATGGCTTGTTGCATGGCTTTTGGATAGGTATCAAAAGAATCCCATCCACCGTATCCCGGCGCTTTTGACATCTTACTCGTGTGTATGGTAAAACCCGAATCATCGGATATATCGATAACTCCTTCAGAACCGATAAAACGGGTATAACCCACTTCACCCTGTCCGCTTATGAAATTCACCTGCAGCGATACCTGGAAAGCCGGATGTACAGGACTATCGGGATATTGAATAATGGCATTCATCACATCAGGAACATTCCGTCCGTCCTTCCAATAAACGAGGTCGCCTATCGAGTAAATCTTTTCCGGTCCTTTTGAGTCAGTAATAAAATGGATACCAGATATTAAATGAACAAACAAATCTCCGGCAACACCAGTACCGTACTCCCTGTAATTTCGCCAGCGGAAGAAACGGTTGGCTTCATAAGGTAATTTTGTTTTTTCCGGAGCCTGGAAAGTCTCCCAATCTACTGTTTGAGCCGAGGCGTCCAATGGTATTGTATATTGCCAGGCGCCCAGAGCACTTTGTCTGTTAAACGAAGCCTGTATAGAATTAAGCTGACCGATAGCCCCGGCTTTATACAATTCCTTTGCTTTGGCAAAAGCCAAACTACTTACGCGCTGGCTACCTACCTGGAATACCATTTTTGTTTCTTCCTGAACTTTAATTTCATTAAGTCCCTCAGAAAGCAGGTGAACCATAGGTTTTTCGCTATAAACAGCCTTGCCTTTGCGCATCGCAGCTTCCGAGATGCGGCTATGCCAGTTATCGCTGGTTGCAACAACTACTGCATCAATATCTTTGCGATCGAGTATTTCATTAAAATTACGGGTGGTATAAATTTGATTGCCAAATAATTCTTTTGTCCGCTCCAGTCTTCCGGTGTACAGATCGCAACAGGCTGCCAGTTCTACGCCGGGAATATGAAGGGCAGCTCGCGTATCATTAAACCCCATAATTCCCATGCCAATAGTTGCGATGCGAATCTTATCATTGGCTGCAATTCGTTTTTGAGCCTGTAGCAACTTGCGTTCATGTTCCTCCTGTGCGGCTAAAGAGCCAAGAGCCGTAGATGTCAGGACAATAGTGCTGCCTAACTGTTTTAAAAATTTACGTCGATCAGATATCATTTTGTTTTTCCAGGTTTTTAAATAATTCCTACTTAGGTTCCGCGTCCATGATTAACACTGTATTGAGATTGCAATATAAAGTTTTGCCCCATGCTTTTATAATTAAAAGCATTTAATTGAAATGGTAAAATGGCGGCTAATTGTTAACTTCCACCCACCAATTATAATACACTATGCAGAGACGTCATTTTGTAAAAATTTCCGGTATCACATCTGCTGCGCTAATTTTTAGCAGACTAACTTCATTTGCCAATGGCTCCGCAGTAATTAATGCTCCCGATAAAGTTTTGGCAAAATCGGGCGACCAATGGCATCAACTGGCCTATTCGCAGGGGTTATATGTAAACCGGGATATCCGAGTTAAATTCAAGCATATTTATGGGGCATTAGCGATATTTATTACTTCGCCTGTATTACCCATAAGTACAATTCAAATAACATGGAAATACAATACAAAACCAGATGCTATTGTGTTGGGCGACAAATGGGAACGCTCATATGGCGATCTTGAATGGTCAGGAGCAGGCACACACAACAAAAATCCATGGTACTTGCTGATCAGCGATGAAAGCAGCACAAGCTGTTTCGGCGTAAAAACCGGAGCCAATAGCTTTTGTGCCTGGTCGCTCAAGGACCATGAATTAGAGCTAACATTAGATACCCAGTCTGGGGGCAATGGCGTTCAACTTGGTCAAAGAGAATTGAAGGCCGCCGAGATCGTAACAATGAAGAGCGAACCCGGTGAAACTACCTTTACTACAGCACAGCGTTTTTGCACAAAAATGTGTCCAAATCCGCGTTTACCCCGAAAGCCGGTTTATGGTATCAACGATTGGTATTTTGCCTATGGCAACAATTCTTCAGAACTGATCAAAAAAATTACAGGTTTATTAACAGATCTGGCTCCTGACACAAATAACAGACCGTTTTCTGTTATCGATGCAGGTTGGGCAACTTATTCACCTTATTTGCCTGGTGATGGGGGTTTTATGGATGATTTCTCAAAGCCTAATGATAAGTTTAGGGACATGACAATAATGGCGGATGATATCAATAAGTTAGGAATGCAACCAGGCCTATGGACCCGTGTATTGTGTGCGAAACATGACGATCCGAAATCACTTTTATTACCTACAATACCTGGCCGTGACGACCCCAAACAGCCTATACTGGATCCAACAATACCGGAAAATACTGAAAAGATCAAAAAGACCATTGCACTTTATCAGCAATGGGGATATAAATTGGTAAAACATGATTATACAACCTATGATATCATGGGCAAATGGGGATTTCAGATGAAAGATGCAATGACTACACCTAGCTGGAGTTTTTATGACAAGACCAAAACCAGCGCCGAGATCATCAATGACCTTTATGAAGCGATAAGAATAGCTGCCGGAGAAATGTATGTTATAGGGTGTAATACTATAAGTCATTTATCAGCGGGTGTTTTTGAATTGAACAGGATAGGAGATGATACCAGTGGGAAAGATTGGGATCGGACCCGAAAAATGGGTGTTAATACGCTGGGCTTCAGGATTCCACAACACAATACTTTTTATGCTACTGATGCCGACTGTGTAGGCCTGACCAATAATATACCCTGGGAAAAAAACAGCCAATGGCTGCAGTTACTGGCAGAAAGCGGCACCCCATTATTTGTTTCGCCACAACCTGATGCGTTGGGGGATGTACAAAAGGCTGCCATAAAACTGGCTTATACTCAGGCAGCCAGGTTGCAACCCATAGGTGAACCTTTAGACTGGAAAACTAATTCACAGCCAGCCAAATGGATATTGAATGCGAGAGAAGTTTCATTTAATTGGTAAACTTTTTGGCTAACTGGAGCTATATAATACATCAGTTGATTATTAGCGTTTTATTTTCTGTTTGGTATTTTTATTTGACATTGTTAAATCCTTTTTATAATTTCACGAATTGAATACCGCAATAAATTAAAATATTTTGAAAAAAATCGTAGCTATAGTATTGCTTGGCGCCCATCTGATGATGTTGGGGGGCTATGCTTTGCTTGTCGATTATTTCATCAAACGATCTGACTCAGAGATTGTTAAGACCATGTATACTGCCAAAACCGGATCGGATAAGCTAATGGAATTAAAGATTCCGGTTAATATGCCCACCATTCAGGACTGGACAGAATACGTTCATGTTGTGGGCCAGATTCAATTGAAAGAAGGATACTATAATTACGTTGCTATTAAGATGACACGCGATACAATGTCATTGCTTTGTTTACCCAACCACGTTAAAGACAAACTGGTTAAAGCTAACCTGATCATTGCTAAAGACCTTAACGGCAATGTTCCTGTAAACAAAAAAGCAGCCGAACCGATCTCTAAGAAAATTTCTTCCGGCTACGATAATGTTTATCAATTAGTAAAATGCGACTATACCCCTGTTAGCGGCGCAATCAAACCTGCAACAGGTAACGTACTTTTAAATTTACTGGATCCTTATATCGCTTCTCCGGGCAAACCCCCCAACTTTTCCTCTTAATTAATTCGGGACTGTTAAAAGCTACAATTCTATGCCTTTTGGTGAGGCTGGGTATTGTTATTTGATCTTTTAACTATTCCCGTTTTTAGCCTTTATCTATTCCAAAATGGCATTCAGGCTATTCAGGTCTAATATAGGTCGACTTCATTCAACCAAACATTAAAAATTACTTTTTACTAAAATCAAAGATTAGATGATATCTTTTTACAAGGCTGCTAAAAAATGTATCCTTATTTGCGCGTGCCTGATCGGATCGAGTCAGTTCGCAAGTGCGCAGATGGAGAATGATGGAATAATGATTCCACAAAATTATTTGTGTCCAGGATTAATGTATAGCCATTCGAGCTGGACAAATTATTGGGAAGGCACTTTTAAGAGAAATAATGGAAACCTGGGTACTGTAAGTTCAAACGAATACAATTTGATGGTTACCTACGGATTAGCTAAAAACCTGATTGCGACAGCAG
>CAIPDP010000165.1 GCA_903863845.1 uncultured Mucilaginibacter sp.
AAAGTTAATTTGATCGGCTATTTATTTCAAAAATTGGATGCCGCGACATTTGTTGATACCCATATCGGCGAGCTTAAATCCTTCATGGAGACCGACAGCCTTAAATATGGCTGCACTATCTTTAAGACCCATGTGCCGGAGGCCAACCTGATCGTAATGGGAAAAGTGGTTCCTACAAAAACAAAATATACTGACGGACTGCTCATCCTGTCGCAATTGCAGCAATTTGTTCAAACACATCATCTGAAACAAACCCAGCCCTTGATAGCACAATATATTCCTAAGCCGAATACTGATTCAACAACCGTAAAAATTGGCTTTTTCGTTGATAAAGAAACGGTTTCAGAAAATGGCGTGGTGTTTACGCGTATGCCCAAAGGCGGCCCGCTCTATTCAGCAAAATATAGTGGCAGGTTCGACCGCCGGCTAAAAATATATTCTAGCTTACAGCAGTACTTTACCGATCACCTCTATCAGCAGGCTATTCTGCCGTTTGAAAGTTTTTTGGACAATAAACTACCAACTTCCGACAGCAGCCACGTTAACGTACAAGTGAATTTCAGCACCTATTTCTAAGCAGTATCTGCTATTTAACTTTCTTATATAACTGCAAAGCATCGTTATTGCGCGCAATGATGATGCTTTTACCGTTCTTGTTTTCGATCATAGCAGCATCCCTCACTTCGCCAGTAACAAACAATCCGCTTGCGGCCGGTGGCATATATTCAAACCTACGATTGCCTTTGTTAAGCATAACGGTGCCATAATTGGCATCATAACGTCCAATTTCGGGTTTTACACCGTAGAAATTGCCTCCTAAAAACAAATCCTTCCTACCGGTGCCACTAATATCGGTCGCCAGAATGGTAAATACCGGCGAGAATTGGGCCCGCGCAGGCAAAGGCTGCATGGTAAACTGTCCGTTCCCTTTATTAAAAAACACGCAGGTTTGTTCCTGATCAACCGTCAGGACAGAAGCTTTTGATAACTCCTCCGGCGTGAAAATTTCTTCGATCGATTTCCCTGCATAAGCATCATAACGCAAAAATTTCTTTTTAAGGATAGGCATTTGCTTTATGAGGTCGTCGTGCAGGTTAAAGGGATAAGCTTTGCCGTCAGTTTTATAATAAACCGGAATACATTCTACCTGTCCGTTGTTATCAAAATCAGCTATATAAAGTTTTGCAGGATGATCGGCATCAGCTTTGATCTTCGAATTCAAGCCATTATTACCTGCCACCAGGTCGGGCTTTCCGTCACCATCCAGGTCTGCTACAGTAAGGCAATTCCACCATCCCGAAGAATTTGCAATTTCCCCTGTTTTTTGTAAAACCCCGTCAACATATTTCAATATCGTTACCGGCATCCAATCGCCTACAACTACCAGCGAATTTTTACCGCTGCCATCAATATCAACCCATTGCGCATCGGTTACCATACCCAGTTTTTGCAATTCCGGAGCAACCGTTGCCGTAATATCGGTAAAATTGCCGTGGCCATCGTTTCTCAATAGTTTGCTGGAAGGTATTATTCCGTAAATGCCGGGCACACAACGGGCACCAATAAACAGGTCGCCATTGTTATTGTTAAGTCGAACACAAGATGCATTTATCGAGATCAAAGGCCAGCCATTAAACTTTCTGGTAAAATTTCCATGGCCGTCGTTCATATACAGCCGCGCCAGTAAGTTGATTGAACCCTCTGCTTCCAGGTTACCACCTGATACGGTTACCAGGTCAGGATGCCCGTCGTGGTCGGCATCAAAGAATAATGCACCTACATCTTCGCTATTCTTATCCTGTTCAAAAGCCAATTGACGCGATCTAAAGAAAGTACCGTTTGGTTGTTGGATGTATAACTTAGCTGTATCTCCTGTCGCATTGCCCATAAAGAAATCGGGCAAGCCGTCACCATTCACATCGGCAACCGCCAGTTTCGGGCCTTCCGTCGATACCATTTTTGGTATCAGTCGCTGGTTGTCGAAATCCTTATAATCGTTCTCTTTATGGTTGATATCGCCTTTAAAGCCGCCTGCGGTAATATTTTTGTAGTAAGGCGCAGGCTTAGGTATTACCGGATTATACACCAGGTTTGCGTCCGTTTGCTTTAAGGTTATGGTTGTGTTGGCTTTGATATTACGCAAAACCTGCATTTTCATATTCGGCCAGCCAATTTTCAGGGTATCAACTTTAGTAGCTTTGCCGAGTCCGAAGTTCAAAACCGGTTCAACACTGCTCTCAAAACCACGGGTTGGCATTTGCTCTAAAACCTGTTGCATGCCATTGGTATAAATGGTTACACGGGCACCAATACCGAAGGTATTCATACCACTGCCCTTTAAGTTAATCTTCAGGTAATGTGCGTGGGTACGCTCAGAGGTCATGTTACGATAAATATAACATTCACCATTTTCGTTATTCACTACCAGGTCCATATCACCATCTCCATCCAAATCACCATAAGCTGCCCCATTGCTGAAACCCGGCGTTCCCAATCCAAGGTCGGCAGTTGCATTCTTAAATGTCAGATCCTTATTATTGACGAAACCGTAACTGCTTATTGGTGTTTTCGGCATTTTATCCAGTAACTGTTTGATCTTAACACCACCTTGTTTGATCTGTTCTTTTACTTCCAAACTACTGAAATAGGCCAGAAAGTCCTGATTGGTAAGGTCTCGACTAATACCGTTACTTACAAAAATATCTTTCCAGCCATCGTTGTTAAAATCAAATGATAAAGCTCCCCAACTCCAGTCGGTAGCATTTACACCTGCAAAACCGGCTATTTCGCTAAATGTTCCGTCGCCATTATTCAGCTGCAAACAGTTATTGGTAAACTGGTGATGAAAATCGCTTTTCAGTTTAGCGTTATAAACGTCGTAATCGTCAAATTTGGTCGTAGTTTTTAATCGCTGATCCCCTTCCGGAAGCATATCGGTAGTA
The DNA here is from genome assembly GCA_903863845.1 of uncultured Mucilaginibacter sp. Classification (GTDB taxonomy): domain Bacteria; phylum Bacteroidota; class Bacteroidia; order Sphingobacteriales; family Sphingobacteriaceae; genus Mucilaginibacter. The sequence continues at coordinate 2,943 of CAIPDP010000165.1, forward strand.
AATACATCCAGGTAACCATCATTGTTAATGTCTACCATGTCCGATCCCATCGAAGCATAACTCATATGCGCTATCGCCTGGTCACTGATCTCTTTAAACTTACCATTATGCTGGTTTTGGTACAAATAATCGTGTTCAAAAAAGTCGTTTGACACGTACATATCATCCCAGCCGGTATTGAACATATCACCCGAAGTAACACCTAAACCGAAACCAATTTCGCTGCCATAAATATTAGCCTGAGCGCTAACATCCACAAAATGACCGTGATGATCATTATGATACAGGCGATCGCCATTTTGAGGATCACGGATATTACGTAAATTGGGGTTATAGCCAAAGCTTTCGATAGAACGATAGCTGTTGTTCAGCACAAAACAATCCAGGTAGCCGTCGTGATCGTAGTCGAAAAATATGGCCTGGGTCGACAATCCTTTGTCAGCCAAACCATATTTTGCGGCTTCTTCTTTAAACGTTCCGTCTTTTTGATTGATGTACAATTCATTTGCACGGTCGGCTCCACCAAGTCCGCCGCTATTACTAACGTAAATATCCAGCCAGCCGTCGCCATTGATATCCACCATTGTTACTCCGGTATGCCAGCGATGTAAGCCTTTTAATCCGGCCTTTTCGGTAACATCTTCAAATTTCCAATTGCCTTTATTGATGTATAATTTATTCTCACCCTGGTTCGAAGTGAAGAAAATATCTGGTTTGCCGTCATTATTCACGTCGCCAATGGCTACGCCACCACCATTGTAAAAGTTGCGGTAATTGAACACATTGAACTCACCATCATCAACAACTTTATTATTAAAACTGATACCAGTTTCGGCAGCGGGCATCAACTTAAAAAGCGTATCTTTTTGAACAGACACCTGGTTATTGCGGCAGGAAAAAGCAATAACGCAAAAAAAAGCGCAAAGGAAAAGCGATCGAAAATGTTGATTCATATTGGTGCAGCGAATATACAAAACAAAAAATGGAGTAGTAAATTAATACTACTCCATTGGATTATTTAAACTCAGAATCGATTAGTAACCAGCGTTCTGGGTCAAGTGAGGGTTCTTTTGTAAAGCCTCAGTTGGGATTGGGAACAATTGTGTATGCGTATCAGCATCAACAGCTTTGAACTGTTTTTTATCACCAAAGTGACCGAAACGAAGTAAGTCTTCTCTTCTCCAACCTTCCCATGCAAATTCACGGGCTCTTTCATTCAGGATGGTATCAAGAGCAAATGCAGCAGCAGTGAAGTTTGGCTGACCAGCACGTTGTCTTACCGGAGCAGTGTAAGTTAAAGCAGTTGCAATATCGCCTGTACGGGTCAGGATCTCAGCTTTCATCAGCAACACGTCCGAGAAACGGAACAGTGCAAAGTCAGCATCCTGGCTTTGATAGCCTGGTACCAATTGCCATTTTTGTTGACGAACACCATCATATTCAGTTGCAGTGTATAAGCTTGATACCTGTGGACGGAAGTTCAACACCAATGAGCTATCACTACCGCGGGTAGTCAACGGTGTAACACCGTCAGCAGCATATTGGATACCAAACTGCCAGCCGGCACGACGGGTATCGGTAGCAGCGAATTTGCCAAAATAATCGGCATTTGCGCAGAAACCGTTCCATGGCCCACCTGTGCTACCCCAGTTGTATTTACCAGCCTGGTTGTAATGGAAGGTCATCATCTGAAGCTGTAAACCTGGTGCATAGATGTGGTCATAAGGGATCACAAAGATGTTTTCAGTGTTACCTGAGTTATTGGTGCTCGAGAAGTTATCCAGGAAGTTACCTTGTAATTGGTAGCCACCTTTTTGGATAATAGAATCACAATAAGCTGAAGCAGCAAGGAAACCAGCGTTACCGGTTGATCCGGTGATCACGTTCTGGTTCATATAAAGCTTAGCCAACAGGAAGTAAGCTCCCCACCTGTTTAAACGACCGTACTGGCTGGCGTCAACATTAGGATTGCTTGCGCTTAATAAAGCACCGTTAGTTTTCAACTCGCTAACTACGAAGTTAAATACGTCAGAAGCTTTGCTGGTAGTTACTGTAGTTGCATCCTGTGCAGTTGAAGTAAGCAAAGGCACGTTACCATAGTTGGTTACCAACAGGTAGTAGAAATAAGCACGCAAAACTTTCAGCTCAGCAATAGAATAAGCAGTAGCACTGGTTTGTGGTAAACCCTGGATCAACGATAATGTTACGTTGATTGAACCAATAGTGTTGTAAGCATTATCCCATGCGCCGGAAATATTTCCGTGAGATGCAGTGTAAGTGTGCAACCACAATTGTTGCCAGATACCACCGTCAGCCCAGTCACCACCGATACGACCCGGTACTGAAAGTGCATCAGTAGTTTCTTCTGATGTAAGTAGCATGGCATTGTTTGCCGTTAAACCTTGTAATTGGGTGTAGGTACCCAATACGATGGATTGAAGGTACCTGGTACTGTTACCAGCAGCATCCTTCGTTACGGACGCAACGGTTGGATTTAATGCCTTTTTACAGGAATAAAATCCTACTCCAACCAGAAGGGCCGCGATGATCAATAAATTTTTCTTTTTCATTATAATGTATTTTATAATTAATTATTTCAAGGTTAAATTCACGCCAAACGACAGCTGACGGGCACGTGGATATAGCGTTCTAACGTCGATACCAGTTTCACCACCAGCGGTAGTTAACTCAGGATCAAGGCCTTTGTATGATGTGAAAGTATACAGGTTATTGCCTGATAAGTAGAAATGCAATTTATCAATATACTTGTTATCAGCAATTTTCAGGCTGTAACCAGCTGAAATGTTCTGTATTTTCAGGAATGCAGTGCTTTGCAACCAATAGTTTGATGGCTCAGAAGAGCTTTTGATACCGTAAGAAGTTGCATCAGCTAACACACCGTAAGTACCTAACTTAGCCAAACTGGTATAGTCCATGTAGGTTTCGTTGAAACCATGGCTACCATATTGACCACGAGCGAAGATACTAAAATCCCACTGTTTGTAAGTCAAGCTTGATTGCAAACCGTAAGTGAATTTAGGATCAGTAGTATAGAATTTACGATCCTGTGTGCTACCGTCATCAGCGTAGTTCAACTGGCTAACGTCAGTAACTGCAGTACGTGAACCGTCAGCAGCATATTTCCAGAATTCCTGGTTTCCGTTAGCATCTAAACCTGCATAACCTGGCAGTAACAAAGTACCGATAGGATAACCTACTTTCAAATAACCAATCTGAGATATAGCACCGCTGATACCTAAACCTGAAGTAGAACCTACGTTAGCTTGAGTAACGTTCAAAGCGAATCCGTCATAATTACCTGACAGAGACACGATCTTGTTACGGTTAACGTTGATGTTACCACCTAAGTTCCAGGTCAAATCAGAGTTGCTGATGATCTTGTAGTTCAAGCTGAAATCAAAACCTTTATTGCTCAACTTACCAACGTTTGCCAGGATAGTAGCTACAAAGAATGTACTACCAGTTGGTACAGTGTAAGGGTACAATAAGTGGTTAGTTATAGCGCTATAGATATCTAAGCTACCATTTAAACGACCGTTGAATAAACCGAAGTCGATAGCAACGTTAGTAGTTGCTTTGGTTTCCCAACGCAGATCAGGGTTTGCATTCTGAACCGGACCGCTCGCAGAAACGAACTGACCCAATGAACCGTTGTAGTACAAGTTAGACAATGGACCAAACAAATTCTGCGAGGTGTATCCTCCGATATTTCCCTGGTTACCGATGATACCGTAACCGCCACGTAGTTTTAAGTTACTTATCCAGGTAACGTCTTTCATGAAATCTTCACTACTAACTACCCATGCAGCGTCAATTGAAGGGAACACACCAGATTGATTGTTGATACCTAATTTGTTCGACCAGTCATAACGTACGTTAGCAGTCAGGTAATATTTATCGCTCAGGTTGTATTCTGCTCTGCCGAACCATGATTTCAATTCTGAACCACCGGCATCTGAACCAATATCTTTAGTAGAGATAGAGTTAGCAGAACCAAGGCTTTCCAGAGGGATATTGATGTCATTAAAATCGTGAGCACCTACACGGAAATTGCTGTAAAGGAAGTTGTTGAATTCGTAACCACCCAATAAGTTAAGTTTGCTCTTACCGAAAGTACCTTTATAAGCTAAGGTAGCACCGTAAGTTTCATTGGTATAGTCAGATTCGCCTTTATCTACGTCACCGTGGTTTGAAAGCTGAGAAACGAAACCAAACTGGTCACCAACAGCATTGATCAGGCTCTGTCCATCAGGGCGCAAAGCAGTTGCCGGAGGATAATAAATATTGGTTACGTTAGTACCATGTGCGGCATTTGCATATGGGCTGAAAGTTAAACCCGGAGCGATGGTGTAATCTAAACGCAAGTTACCGATCAAACGATCCTGAACACCGTTATCAACCAGGTAAAGTTCCTGTGGAACAGGGTTGGTTTCCTGAGTGTTGTTGATGAACTGGTAAAGTCCTGGGTTGTTCGGATCAAATGGGCTCAATACTGAAGGTACAGCAGCTGCGTTCAGCCAGATACCATTATCAATATAGTTAGAGTTTGATTGTGAACCTGTTGCATTTACAGTGATCAACAATTTGTCGTCTAATGCTTTCTGGTCGAAGTTAAAACGACCGTAAATGTCCTGGCGACCTGAGTTGTTAGCAATACCTTGTTGATTGGTATAGTTAACTGAAGCACGGTAATGACTCTTATCAGTACCACCACCTAAAGCTATGTTCTCGTTGTGGGTCAAACCAGTACGGGTTAATAATTTAAACCAGTCGGTATTAGCACCCTGGTCGCTTGTTGAAGTTGTTCCTGTTGGCATTGAATGGCCGTAGAAGCCCTGGTAAGCAGCAAGATACTGAGTTCTGTTCATGAAATCAGGCAAACGCTCAGCAGATTCTGAAGCTACATAGCTATTAACAGCCACTTGTGTTTTACCGGCTTTACCAGTTTTGGTAGTAACCAGGATAACACCACCAGCAGCACGTGAACCGTAAATTGCAGCAGCAGAAGCGTCTTTTTCAACAACGAAGGATTCGATATCAGCTGGAGCAACTGAACGGATATCTGCACCTGCAACACCGTCAATAACGTACAATGGGTCGTTACCACCTGAGATAGAAGCGGTACCACGGATACGTACAACAGGGCTATTATTAGGGTCACCGTCAGTAGTTGTAATAACAACACCTGAAGCCTGACCTTGCAATTGCTGCAATGGGTTGGTAGTAACACCCTGAACGAAATCGTCAGAGCTAACTTTTACCACAGCACCAGTAGCGTCTTTCTTACGTACTGTACCGTAACCAACCACCAATACTTCATTTAATGAGGTGTTAGCAGTTTCGAGTGCAATGTTCAGCGGGCCGCCTGTTAAGGCAACATCCTTTGAGGTGTAACCTACAAAGGAAACTGTTAAAGTTTTAACTGAAGCTGGAACTGACAGTTTGAAGTTACCGTTAATGTCAGTAACTGTACCTACAGTTGTTCCTTTCGCAACAACGGAAACACCCGGTATGGATGAGCCATCTTTTGCGTCTGTTACTTTCCCGGTAACAACCGTATTCTGTGCCATCGCAGGGATAGCTAAGAACAGGGCCAGGATCAAGCAACTTACTTTGAGTAAATTTTTAAGGTGCATAAATTTTGGGTTGATTTTTAATTGGCTGAATAAATATTACTGTTTAGATAAAAAATTAAAATGCTCTTTTAAGGTAATCCAACATTTCGCATACACGCGTCCCTTATCAGGCCATGGTCAGCGAAAACATTATCTACAGCGTGTGTGCTCCAGCCTGGTTAGTAGCTTTCGCAAACATTTCCGGGCAAGTTAAATTACACCGGCGCTTCAATAAAAAAATCTGTATTGGTTTACAATTTATGTAGGACGTAATACTTTTTATTACTCCTCCACTTTACAAAGTAATAGAGTCGTTGCAGAATTACCTAACCCTTTATTAAAAATATAAGAATAAACGCCTTTTTTAAAAATTAAATATTTGATATTCAATAGTTTAAAAAAACATTTATGCTGAAAAATATAAGTCTAATTTAACCTTAATGAGTACTTTTTTAACACACTAAGCCTTTTTAAAAGCGTTTCGGGTGTAGATTTCCGGGAACGATACCGGTCATGATTTGTTGAGCAGGTCAACCGCCTTGATATCCATTATCCGATGATCGAACTGATCGCTCGGAACAATAGCTTTGGCTTTGATACGCATTTTATACACATAAATGGTATTGACCGAATATTCGAGAATATTTGCTATCGTCTCATTATCGGTTATACCCAGGCGCATCAGTGCAAAAATACGCAGGTCGGTGTTCAATACTTCATGGTCTTTAGGCCATATCTGGTCTTCCTCCTTAAATAAGGCATTAAAAGATGAAATGAAGTTGGGGAATATTTTAAGGAAGACGTGATCGAAGGTATAAAACAAGGTTTCACGCTCTTTTTTGATATTGATCTCATTGACGGAAGCCAGCACATCATCGTATTTCTTCGTTGTGATCTTACGCTCGACACTCCGTTTCAGCTTTTCCAGTTTAAGTATATAGCCTGAGATCAGGTTAAAGAAATAGCCTATATATTCTTCCTTGATATGGGTGTCTTCGGATAGTTTACCATTGATCTTTTCGAGCAATATATTTTTTTCCTCGATAATCTTCTCTTTGGCCTTAAGCCGTCTGAACTGGTAAAAAACGATAAATAATATTGAAGATATAATAATAGCTACAACTGTAATCGAAACGAAATAGGCCAAAAAACGATCCTTTTCCTTTTCGGTAAGTATATTCTTCTGTGCCGACACGATCGGCAATACGGCCCCTATCTTTACCTTCCGTAAGCGGGCACCGTAAAACTGGGCATCGTCCATCGCCTGGCTGATAAAGGTATAGGCGTTGGCAATGTCGCCACCCAAATAAAGTTCCCAACCTAATTTAAAAATGGCAGTCGTTTCTTTGGTCGACGACCGTATGTCATTTATAGCGCCTTCGGCCATTAAAAATATACGGTCCGATTCCTGGTAGGGGCCAGCATAAAAGGCGCTGAGCCCTGTAGCGACCATCGCACGATGATGCTCTGACAATTTATAATGCAGCAGCAGATCGACATATTCAGGCGAGGGTGTTTGCAGATGACCGGCTATAACCCGTGAATTTCCCTGAAAGTAAAGTCTGTCGAATGAACCTGGCGGGGAAAGCAAGATAGCGGAATCAACATATTTGATCGCCTCGCTCTGATCGTAAACCGCATAGGCTTTATCGCCGTTGTATTCTGCAAGATCAGCGTATGCTCTTGATTTTGTTGAATAGTAATCGAGCCTGGCTTCATTACTCAATACATGGGTATCGATCTGATTCAGGCATTCAAATGTTTCCTTGAACATCCCTGCCGAAAGCAGAATAAATGCCAGTTTGATCTTTGTTTCGTATACCCGTGATAAATTATTATTTTGGAGGGCAAGGCTCAGCAATTTTTGAGTAAAAACATAAGCTGAATCAAATTGGTATACCTTGTATTCCTCGTATAGTTGACCGCAAATGTCGTATTGTAAATTATAATTGGCGGATGGTGTTGCGGCAAGTTTATCTTTTAGTTTCCTTATTCGCGATTCCTTCCGGTCGTCATATACCTTTCTGTTGGCAAGCTCCTTTTTCAAAACTGCCATAATGCTATCTACCCTCGCCTGCGGAACAGTTGCAAATGCAGCATGCACAAAAAGAACCAACAACAAGGCAGGTAGAAATATTCTCTTCATAAAATTGGTTTACAAGTAGGACTACTAAGCTATCGTTTAAAAATAATATTAAAAAACGATTTTCCGCTTATTTTAAGCCGAACTTTAAGCTAATTAATTAGCTATTAAACCTAAAAAATTGATTGATCAGAGTGTATCGATATGGTAGTGGTTGAGCAAATTGAGCAATACACCGTTTGTCCAGCCGAAACCATCCTGCAACGGATACTCGCCACCGCCGGCTTTAACGTCAGTATCTATAACGTTATATTTTTCCATTAGCTTACCTGTTGCATTGAATACACCAATATTAGTGCGCACCCAGTTTTCGGCAATAGAACGTGCCAGGGTATAATCGCCGTATTTATTCAGACCATCGATCGCCATATATTGTAAAGGAGCCCAGGCGTTCGGGCTATCCCACTGCTGCCCCGACCGCTCAATAGTTGTAACCAAACCACCGGATTTGAAAAATTTAGACCTGATGGTCGCTGCAAGGCTGCTTGCCTGTTTAGTGGTGGCTATTTTAAATTCAAGCGGAAATACGCCCGCTAATGAAATATGGGTGGTGGTATGCTTTTCTTTCCAGTTATAGTCCATGAACCAGCCCTGCTTTGCGCTCCAGCAATACTTTTGGATGGCAATTTTACGCTGCTGTGCCTTGTTATAGTAATATTTATATTTTGCTTCATTGCCTTGTACGCTGTACGATTTGGCAACATCAAGCTCAAGATGATAAAGGAGGCAGTTAAGATCGACCGGGATGATATTGGTAGTTTGAATAGTTTCGAGTTTACCGGTCGTATCCATCCAGCGTGTACTAAAGTCCCAGCCCGATTCGGCAGCTGCGCGAATATTGCGGTAAAAATCGCCGGGTTTTTGTTTGGTGTCTTTGGCTGCTGTAACGTCTTTTTTATAAGATTCTTCCCGCGGCTGGTCCGATTCGTCCCAGTATCGGTTTAATATTTCACCGTCCTGCAGGCTCACTGAATTCCTGAAGGCCTGTCCCGGTGCTAATTTTTCAGCACCCTTCATCCAGAATGCATATTCTTTTAACAATTCCTTTTGGTATTTGGTATATACCTGCGCACCTTCATCTTTCGCAAGGATATCGATCATCATTGAAAAGAAAGGCGGTTGTGATCGCGTCAGGTAATAGGTACGGATGCCATTGGGAATAAAACCATAGGTATCCAGCAAATAGGCAAAATTGCCGATCATATCCTGGATGATCTTTGTTTTATGACTTTCCTGCAATCCGAGCATCGTAAAATAGGAATCCCAATAATAGGTTTCGCGAAAGCGGCCGCCAGGTACTACAAAATCATTTGGTACAGGCAATAAAGATGAGTATTGCGAAACGGACTGGTGTTTACGGTACAGCACCTGCCATAAGGTATCAATATGTTTGCGGATCCCTGCTTGTATATCACTCTGAAATCCGTCATTATGCGTGCCGGGCATAACAAAATTATCGTTGACAAATTGTTTAAGGTCGAAACCTGGTTTGTCTTTTTGCTCGTTGTAGTCTTTGACGATCAAAGCAGGATCGCGATTAGCGGTTGCATCTACAAAGGTTTTATTATCCGGGAAGATATCAGAAAGCTGCACCGCTTCAAATAGGCCCGGAAATAACTGGCGCGGCGATTTGAGCTGAGCGCTGGCATCAGTCAGGACAAAAGCAAAACACAAAGCAAAAAATAAATTTCTGAGCATGAGGGTCATAATTAGGTGGCAGGGATTTCGGATAAAAATAGGGGCTTTGTAAAAAATGCGGGTGTTTATTGCAGTACCGGTACAAATTTTATAATAAAAATCAATAATGTTTTTTTGCAAAGTATTGTTTTACAGTAAGATACAAAAAAGATGCTTTAAAAAAATATACGCGGCAATGGGCCCTTTGCAGGTATCAGGTAAATCTTTGCAGGCTGATTACTGCCGGGGAGACAGTTTTATTGTTCCAGCGATCGGCAATAACCATTGCCGCGCCTATTGCGGAGGCCTGTGCTACTGAGGCTGCAAAAACTTCCAGGTCTCGAAATTTAAGTGCCAGCGTATGCATATAAATATCATTATTGCTGAAACCCCCGTCCACATAAAGTTTCTTTAACAGCTTTTCTTTCAAAACCAGCCGGGTAGATCTGTATTGCTGATGAACCAGGTCGATGATCAACTGGTGATAGGCGGACTTAGTATCTGCAAATTCTATCAGAGACCGTTTTTCAAAGCCTGAGCCCTTTGTCAGGTCATCGGGAGCTACGTCCTGGCTGAAATTTTTCTTAAGCCATTCATTTAATGCGGCATCAAATTTAAGTCGGCTCAATTCATCTGCCTGCCAGTTAAAATGAGCGGCAATTCGTTTTACCTGCACCTCATGTTCGAAGCCAGCAAACAATCGGGAAGCTTTTACAGGTTTACCGGTATACTGCAGGTAACAAAGACAATCCTGCGCTAGTTCGGCTGATGTTAGGGGACTATGATCAAAGGGATTTAGGCTGATACACCAGGTACCGGTAGATAACAGCAAAAAAGGCTCCTTATTACCCAACAGGTAAGGTATCAGTGCCGCCGAACTATCATGCAAACCGATACCGACAGTAGTTTGTTGCAATTGAAAAGCGTTTTGTGCCGATATCAGCGGCGGAAACTTCGTATCAAGCCCCTCCTGTCTGAGCCAATGATGATAATTGTGCTTTTGAAAATCCCACATGGCGGTATGGCAACCGATACTGGTTATTTCATTCAAAAACTGGCCTGAGATCAGAGAACTTAAATATTGAGGCAGATGCAGGGCGTATTTCATTTTTTGAAATACACCCGGCTGTTCTTTCTTCAACCGGTATAACTGTAATCCCGAATTGAGGCTGCCTAAAGCCGGCGAGGCGGTTTCTATCGAAAATTCCTCTTTGTCGCCGTATTTTTTATATAATTCATCTGCTAAATTTTCGGGGAAGGGTTTCAGGTAATTATATAATGGTGTAAGGGGCTTAGCATTTTGGTCGATATAAACAAGACTGGCACCATATGCTGAGAAATTAACTGCTTTGATCTCGTATTCCTGCCGGGCTTGCAACTCATTGAACCGATCGGTTACCCAATGGCTCAGGCGATGGATATCTTCGCAGGGAAAGCCATCCTCATCAACGGTTTCTTCAAAGCGTTCAACTATTTCATCGACAGTATGGTAATCCTCATCAAAAAGAAAGAGCTTTTTGTTGGTCTTACCAATATCAAATATGGCGGCAACGGCTTTCATTCAAATTTTTAAAGGCCGGTAGCAACCGTTTTTGCACCGCGTCGGTCAATTAAAGATTTACGCACCTCCGATGCTCTGAAAAAAGCGATCGGGTCAAGCGCCCCACCCGCAATTAGCCGGGCTTCGGCTACCAATGGGCGTACGTCTGTCCGAAATGCTTGGTGTAGTATTTCCTGGCATTTCACCACGTCATTTTGTTCCTGTGCTTTCACCAATGCATGGCGGTCGACTACCAGCGCCTGGGCGTAGGCGATCATAATGGCTTCAACCGATTGCAGGAGGTCCTCCAAAGGATCCTTCAGGTTATGTGATGCATCGATCATCCAGCCCAGGCCGGTTGCATGGTCGAGCCCGCGGGCGTCCATGCCTTCCACCAGTTCGTTGAATATGAGGAATAGCTGATAAGGTTTGATGCTGCCTGCCGTCAGATCGTCATCCGCGTATTTTGAATCGTTGAAATGGAAGCCACCTAATTTGCCCTCCATCAGTAACAACGCTACGATCTGCTCAATATTGGCATTGGCCAGGTGGTGCCCCAGGTCGACCAGCGTATAGGCTTGCGGGCCTAATTTATTAGCAAGCGTAAATGATTGCCCCCAATCGCCGATCGTAGTCGAATAAAACGACGGCTCGAAAGCCTTATACTCGATCAATAATTTCCAGTCGGCCGGTAATGCCCTATATATTTCCTGCAAACTTTCCAGGGTGCGCTGAAATGCCTTCCTGAAATTTAACTGTCCGGGGAAACTTGAGCCATCAGCCAGCCAAACTGTCAATGCCTTTGAACCTAGTGCAACGCCATGCCTGATGACTTCAATATTATGTTCAACGGCCTGCTGCCGCACTTTGGCATCAACATGATGCAGCGACCCAAACTTATAGCTCAACGCCTGCCCGGGTTGATCCTGGAAGGTATTGGAGTTTACGGCATCAAATTTTAGCTCATACTGCGCTGCAAGTGCTTTGATATTAGCATAATTTTCAGGGATATCCCAGGGGATATGCAGGGATATAGCACCGCTGGATCGGTTCAATTCATGCAGGAGGCCCACATCTTCTATTTTTTCCTCCAGGTTACGAGGCTCCCCTCCCCCGCTGAAACGACCAAAACGTGTACCACCGGTACCCAGTGCCCAGCTTGGTATGGCAATATTAAAGGCCGCAAGCTTTTGTATGATGGCATCAGCATTGGCCAGATCGGCTTTTATAAAATCCAGTTTCCGGCGATGCGCTGTAGCCTGCTGCTCGTTATGATCTTCAATTAGTTTGGCATTTATTGGCATAATATTCAGTTTGATCAAATGGTCAGGGTAGATAAAAAACTTCTTTTAAGCTAAAGCTAACAGGCGATCGATCGGGATTTACCTCCATGATATCGCTCATATAAGCCCACCACTTTTGCATAATGGCCTGGGCGGGCAAACTATCCAGTGCACTCTTGTTTTCAACCTTCAAAAAACCGAACAGATTCCCGCTTTCTTCCTCCAGAAAGATCGAATAGTCAAAAATTCCCGTTTGTTTAAGCAATTCCGCAAGCTCGGGCCATATCCCGTCGTGCCGCTTTTTGTATTCCGCTTCAAAACCGGGTAGTAATTTCATTTTAAAGGCAACGCGTTCCATCCGGACAAATTTTTATTATCGCACAAACGCCGCTGCCAATCCACCGTCCACATTCAGCACATTTCCTGTCGACTTGTTCAGCAATCCCCCAACCAGTGCAAAACAGGCATTGGCAATATCGTCGGGTAAAATAATTTCATTTAAAAGCGTACGTTTGGCATAATACGCCGGCAATTCCTCAACAGTTATGCCGTAGGCTTTAGCCCGGCCTTCGGCCCAGCCACCGGCCCAAATATTGCTATCGCTGATCACTGCATCAGGGTTCACTGTATTTACGCGGATCTTATCGCCACCCAATTCAGCTGCATTCAAACGGCTCAAATGTAACTGCGCTGCCTTGGCGCTACCGTAACCGGCATTATTGGGACCAGATACCAGCGCATTTTTGCTGACGATATTGATTACATCTCCACCTCTATCCTGCTTCTTCATCAATGCTACAGCTGCCTGCGTTACCAAAAACTGCCCTTTTACCAATACATCATACAGTATTTCCCAATCCTTTTCAGTATGATCAGCAATTGATTTTGATATCGATAAACCAGCATTATTCACCACAATATCTATCCCACCAAAAGCCAGAGCAGCTGCCTCAAATGCCTCGCTGATCTGGGCACCATTCGTCACATCCAAAACCACCGAAGTGAAAGCATCCTGCCCGAATTTGCTCTTAAACTCTGCGGCTGCCCCATGCAGGCGTTCGGCATTCATATCATTGAGTACCACAACTGCACCTTCCTCAGCAAATTTTTTGGCGATGGCCTTGCCTATCCCTCCTGCACTACCCGTTACCAAAGCGATTCTACCCGAAAGTGGCTTAGCCTTCGGCATACGCTGCAACTTGGCTTCTTCCAATAACCAATATTCGATATCAAAGGCTTCCTTGCGCGGCAAGGAGGTGTATGACGAAATTGCTTCGGCGCCCTTCATCACATTGATGGCATTGGTATAAAATTCTGCCGCTACACGGGCTGTTTGTTTGTCCTTCGAGAACGAGAACAAGCCCACACCGGGATACAGAATGATCACCGGATTAGCATCACGTATCGGCGGACTATTTGGGTGCTTACAATTCTCGTAATATTCGGCATATAGTTTCCGGTATGCCTCAAAGGCTGGCGCCAGGCGTTCTTTGATCTTTGTAGTATCGGAAAGATCCTCCGCGGGCTCCAATTCCAGCACCAGGGGACTGATCTTGGTTCTCAAAAAATGGTCCGGACAGCTTGTGCCCATTGGTGCCAGTCGATGCAGATCATTGGAGTTGATGAATTCCAATACCCGCGCATCGTCGGTAAAATGGCCGATCATATGGCGCTCGCTTGAGCAAAAGCCCCTCAGCAGCGGTGCAATTGCCGCGGCCTGTTTCTTACGCGCTGCTTCATCCAGACCCATGATCTTTTGCCCGCCAAATGCCGGCCCATTATTGGCATAATTATCTTCCAGAAATTGCGCACATTTTTCGATCACTTCAAGCGTATTTACATAGCTCTCGTAGGCTGTCTCACCCCAGGTGAACAGCCCGTGCGAACCAAGCATGATGCCGATGATACCGGGGTTTTCATCAAGGCACTGCTTTAGTTTCAATCCCAGGTCAAAGCCAGGGCGCTGCCAGTCTACCCAACCTATTTTGCCGGCAAACAGTTCCTGCGTAATTCGCTGACCATCCTTAGCAGCAGCAATCGCAATAGCAGCATCGGGATGGAGGTGGTCTATATGTTTAAAGGGTAAAAAGCCATGGAGCGGCGTGTCAATAGATGGCGCTTTTGAATCCAGGTCGTAGATGCAATGGTTAAACAAAGCCACCATTTCATCTTCATATTCCAGGCCGCGATACATTGATTGTAAGCTGCGCAAACGATCAGTATAAAGAGCCGCCAGTCCGCTTTTTTTCAAGGTCCCCAGGTCGCCTCCAGACCCTTTTATCCACATTACTTCTACATCTTTGCCTGTTAAGGGGTCGGGACTGAGTAATTTGCAGGACGTATTTCCGCCTCCATAATTGGTCAGCCGCAGATCAGCTCCCAATAAATTAGATCGATAGATCAATAAGGCAACTTCGTCGCCAGCCAGTTCGGCTGCTTTTTTATCGTCCCACAAATAGCTTACGTGCCGGAAGGTCATTTTGAATGAGTGAGTTAGTGAGTGAGTGAATGACTGAATTAGTGATTTTAAAACTATTTATCCATCTTTCGGTCCCGATAGCTATCGGGAGTCGGACTAAATTAAATGCTATTTGATCGAATTGCCGTATCCCACGATCAAAACTGAGACAATGATGGTTAGTATTCCTGCTAATACTGTAAACAGAGCTTTTCGGCTTACACCCTTCCATTCTTTTAGTGCCAGACCCCATATATTGGCGGTCAGGATGATAAAAGCCATATGCAATATCCAACTGCTGGCGCCATTACCCAGCCTGCTTTCGCCCATGCCGTAAAAAAAGAACTGCAGAAACCAGGTTGTGCCCGCCAATGCCGAAAACAAATAGTTTGCCTTCAGTGGCGTCTTCTTATCCGTATAGTTGCCAAAAGTACGATTACGGGCATTGAGTATCATACACCAGATGAAATTGGTGGTTAATCCTCCCCAAAGCAATACGATATAAGTAACGTTATTTCTGAACAAAAACTCGCCCTGCCCTGGGTGAGCGGCTTTCCAAATATCTCCGGCTGTATGTGCCATTGACGAACCGGCATCGAGCCCGAACGCGAAACAGGCACTTAAAACACCGCTTACGATCGATACAAACAGCCCCAAACCAAATTTGTATTCGGCATTGTTCGACTTAACATCACTTTTTGACAGGTCGCGCTCCTTAAGTGTACCAGCGCGGCCACAAATAACGATCCCCAAAACACAAATCGCTATACCAAACAACACCCACTGCCCCCAATGGGTATGCAATAGTGTATTGAAACTATCCTTGCCGGGTGTTGGATTAAAATTATAGTAAAATGAAGGTATCAAAGCCCCAAAAACCGAACATAAGCCCAGGATAATGGTACTACCCAATGAAATACCCAGATAGCGTACGCCCAGCCCGTAAGTTAATCCTCCAATGCCCCAAAGCACTCCAAAAAGAAAGGTATAAAACAATACGCTGCCACTAGTTTGCTGTATGATATGCATAAAACCCGGGATGGTGAGCCATGCTGCAACAAAAGGGGCCAGGAGCCATGAAAATATACCGCCGGTGATCCAGAAGCTTTCCCATGCCCAGCCTTTTACCTTTTTATAGGGTATGTAAAAACTGCCGGACGCAAAGCCGCCGATAAAGTGAAAAATAACGCCAAACAGGGCCTGCATGTCAAAATGGTTTTAATTGGTTTACGCGATAGCGGAACTAAAAGGCTAATTTAACTTTCCGGCGGAAAGAAGGCTAAGAAAAATGAAGATATTTTGTGATGGCCGGTTTCTTTCGTTACGCTATTTTGATATTTTGAATTGATACATTTGACAATTAAGCTTTATGAGGACGAACCGTAAAAATAAAAGCCGGCTGATCGGTCACTGTTGTATTTTGCTCTTCTGCTGCTTTGCGGCCGCCCGCGTACAAGGGCAAATAGCGGGCGACTGGCTGATAAAGCCAATCAAAGACAGGGCTCAGGTTTTGGTAAGCCGAGATCAGAAAAACATCACCTTAAACAATGGCCTCGTAAAGCGGGTATTCAGGATACAGCCCAATGTGGCTTGTATCGACTATGAGAATCTATCCAACGGGCAGCAATTGCTCAGGGCGATCAAACCAGAAGCAAGTGTGACGATAGATGGCAGGGTGTATAACATTGGCGGACTTTACGGCCAAACCGAAAATGCTTACCTGCAAGCCGATTCCATCGACAGGTATCAGGCCCATGAGCAAGATTTTTATTTTTCAGGGTATAAGATAACTGATCTGCAAGCCTATATCGCCTGGAAGCCTGCGACATGGGCCATGAACGTTAAACAAGCGACAGGGAAAACACTAACCTTTATCTTTCATTCTCATCTTTCGATTTTAAAAGACATCCGTGTGCTGGTCAACTACGAATTGTATGACGGAATACCCTTGATCGTTAAATCAGTATCGGTTGAAAACAGTTCCGGACACAGCATCAAACTCGGCCGGACAACCAACGAAATATTGGCGTTGGTAGAGGAAGAAAGTGCCGTTGTGGGATCGCCCGAACAAATGAAAAAACAGCACGGCATTTATGTGGAAACCAACTATGCCTTCAATAATGCAATGCGTTACGATCTGAGCGATCAAACTACCCACTGGCTGGCCGACAGCGCCTATACCTCGCAGGTAAACTATAACTACCAAACACCTTGCCTGCTGGAGATCTATCCCGAAAAAGTTACAGGTATTGTTTTAAACCAGGGTGAAGTTTGCAAATCGGTACGCAGCTATGAATTGCTGATGGATAGCTATGATAGGGAGCGGCGCGGACTTGCTATTCGGCGCATGTACCGCATCGTTGCACCCTGGATCACCGAAAACCCCATTTTCATGCATTTGGTCAGCAAAACTGACAATGAAGTTTACCATGCTATTGACCAATGTGCTGCTACCGGGTATGAAGCTTTAATATTAAGTTTTGGCAGCAATTGTGATATGGAAGATACGACAGCGCAAAATATTGCACGCTGGAAAAATATCACGGCTTATGCTCACGGCAAGGGCATAAAAATTGGGGGATATTCCCTGTTTAGCTCTCGCCGTATAAGCGATGAAGATGATGTTATCGATCCTAAAACCGGTAAACCTGATGCGGCTGCATTTTTTGGTAACGCGCCTTGCCTCGGTAGTAAATGGGGCCTGTCTTACATCGCAAAACTAAAGCACTTTATCGCCAATACTGGTTTTGATATATTCGAAAATGATGGCCCCTACCCTGGTGATGTTTGTGCAAGCACCGTTCACCCGGGGCATTTGGGTCTCGAAGATAGTCAGTGGAAACAAATGGAATTGCAAAAAGGGCTTTACCGCTGGTGCAGCGAACATGGCGTTTATGTGAATGCGCCCGACTGGTATTTTCTTGATGGCAGTAATAAAATTGGTATTGGCTACCGCGAAGTAAATTTCTCGTTGCCCAGGCAGGACCAGAAGATACTTAACCGCCAAAATGTATATGATGGGCTTTGGGAGAAGACACCGTCCATGAGCTGGGGATTTGTGCCACTGACCAAATATCAGGGCGGTGGCGCCGAGGCGGTTTTGGAACCGCTGGCCGACCATCTGCAGGATTACGTTCAGTTAATGATGCAATATTATGGCGCCGGTGTTCAGGCTTGTTACCGCGGTCCCCGCTTGTATGACACTGAAAAAACGAAGACCGAAGTAAAGAAAGTGATCAGCTGGTATAAAAAATACCGAATGGTACTAAATTCAGATGTTATCCATTTACGACGTGCTGATGGACGTGATTGGGACGGGCTGATGCACGTAAATCCATCATTAAAAACTAAAGGTCTGATCATGCTCTATAATCCGCTGCGGGAAAAAATAAGCCGAACCATTAAATTGCCATTATACTATACAGGGCTAAGTCATAAAGCCAGGATCAGAGAAAAAGAAGGTATTGCAAGCGAGCAAATATTGGGTCGGGATTACACCGTAAAGCTTCATTTTACGCTGCAGCCAGGGGCATATACCTGGTTTGTGATCGAATAATTTAGGGTGGCGAAGTCGCCCTACAAGCCAGTGGATCATTACTGGTTTGTTAACCATTGGGTTTTCGTCAGGCTACTCTACCCAGACTGTGATCTTCCCACTGGCGGTATCTTCAATAAAAAGGATACGTCCGGCAGGTAATTGGTAGAGCCGCATGGTATTCAGCCCGGTTTTAAAAGCATCAAGAATACTTTTTCTACGGGTTGGTGGGCTCGAAAAATCCCTAAGCTCAGCAGCCATGCTCCATGGGCACAACGCACGGGCATCTGCCACGCGGGGCTTCAGGTCTTCCAATGGCGGAAACAGATCCATCCATACCGACCGGGGCTCATAAGCAGCTTCGCAAATATCGCCATACGCAGTTGGCGTATTTAACGGATCGGCAATCAGCATTTGATCTCTCATGATACGTTTTTGTTATCTAAACGTATTTTTGACTCCTCTGGTTAACATTTGTTTAACTAAAGTTACTAACGTTCAGGGAGTTGTTAACATTAGATGTATTTGTTGTATTAGTTGTCCCGATAGCTATCGGGATGGTTGTATTAGTTTACCGATGAAAAATGACAAATGAAAAATGACAAATGACAAATGACCAATGACAAATGACTACAACACCGCCTTACCTACGGTATAGAACATGGCAATGGCAGCTGCTCCCATGGCGATAAAGGTTACCCAGAGGATTGTTTTTGATAAGGTTCCGCTTTTATATTCGCCCATGATCTCGTCGCTGGCGGAAATTTTGATGATGAGGAACAGCAAGGGAACGGCAGCAACGCCGTTGAGAACAGCAGCATAAACCAGCGCCTTTACCGGATCGATTCCAATAAAATTGATGATCAGGCCGACGATGGTTGCAACGATGATCACTCCGTAAAAGCCCCGGGCTCTTTTTAATTTCAAATTGAGACCCGAATTCCAGTTTACTGCTTCCGAAACTGCGTAGGCTGCCGAACCCGACAAAACAGGTACCGCCAATAAGCCCAGACCGATGATGCCAACTGAAAAAATCAACTTGGAAAGATACCCAGCGTTCGGAAATGAATGTACCAGGGGCTCCAGCGCCCTGGCAGCATCTGCTGCTGTTTTGATATCCTTTACGCCGCTTTGATGCAGAACTGTCGCACCTACGAGTATGATGCACCAGGTAGTGATCTCGGAGATGATCATTCCGGTATTATTATCGTAACGCATAGCGCGTATATTAGCCAGATGTAATATTGGTTTACCGTCTTTTATTGTGCCCTTTTCTTTAGCCTCTTCAACCTCCTGTGAGGCTTCCCAAAAAAACATATAAGGCGATATAGTAGTTCCTAAAACGCCGGTAATAATAAACAGAAATGCAAAACTAAATTCAAAATGGGGCTCGATACTGGTTTTTAATACGATCAACCAGGGTTGCTTAACAATAAATGCGGTTATAGGATATGCCAACAGTGCCAGTGCCAGCCACTTTAGTATCCGGGAATAGAATTTATAGTTGGTAAATATTTCAAGTAGCAGCATCAATACGGTAAACACCAGCATCAATACCACAAAATTAACAGGCACCAATAAGCGTGCAGCAGCCGCCATCGCACCAATATCGGCTCCAATATTGATGGTATTGGCAATTACCACCAGCGCTACAACACTGTATAACACCTTTTTGCTATAATACTGTTTAACTACAGCTGCTATCCCCTTACCAGTGACCATCCCAATGCGTGCACAGGCTTCCTGAACGCCCATCATCAATGGGAGCATATAAAGGGCAGTCCACAATTGTCCGTACCCAAACTGTGCGCCGGTTTGCGAATAGGTGGCGATGCCTGAAGGGTCATCGTCGGCGGCACCGGTTACAAGGCCGGGGCCCAGCAAACTAAAAAAGCGCCAGAATTTTCGCTTACGCGATTTTGAAGGGTCGATCGGAACCATAGGAATTTGCATGATAAAGATAACATGACTTCGTTAAGCTAACAGGTTTCGGCGAATTTTGTTGTAGGGTAAAAAACTATCACAAACCAAATCTTTCAGGCTCTTTGCAGGCTAAAACAATAAAGGCTTCCTTTTTGAGGAAGCCTTTATAACAAGTAAAGTAAAAAGCATTAAAGCTTCAATAGCGTATTACTGTAAACATGATATTCACCGGGGGCGAGTGTTGTTTGGTAAGCCGTATTTGTTACGTTGATGCTGTTACCCGTAAGGTTATCGTACCAGGTGCCGGTAGCCGGAAAGTTAATGGTTACTGCACTTGGTATAACATCAAAATTACCTACTACTTCTACATCAGTTCCATCGGTACCTAAAAGTTGTATGAACTTGTAAGCGCCTGACAGATTGTAAGTATAAGTAGCTGTGTTGAACACCGGGTTATTGATTTTATACCTGATCATATCTGAATAAACCTGGTAAAGGTGATGTCTGTTGGGATCACTCATATATTCCCAGTGCGGTGGCTTATCGCCCAGTCGGCCGCCGGTGCCAGCGTCGTTGATACTGATATCATACCCCCGCTCGCCAAATTGCCAAACCATTTTCGGCCCGGGTGAGGAGAACATAAATGCGGCTCCCATTTCGCAGCGTTGCAAACCGGTAGCCAGATTTTTTATATTATACGAGCCATTACTATTGCCATATTGTTCGTTCTTAAACTGTAGCCGCTCCTGATCGTGACTCTCAAAATAACAAATATTACCGGTTGGTGTGTTAAATCCCCAGGAATCGTAAAATAATCCGGACAGGTCCCATGAACCGCCCGAATCGTTATAGCTCAATTCGGCCTGTTCGGCATTTCCACTTAAGTTGCCCCACATCATCATACCCTGAGTAGCCAATACAGCTTCTTCCTGGTTTACAGCAAAATATTCCAATATTGTATAAAAACTCGGATCAAGGCCTTTCATGTAATTATTATACATTTCCCAAAGGGCGATACGGCTTTGATCATAAGCTGCCCATGCCGCCTCGCTACTACCCGAATTCACCTGAGTATAGCCTTTAGCTTCATCAAATCGATACCCATCAATATGATATTCCTGCATCCAGTATTTCATCACATTTTCAGTAAAATACTGGGTTGCCTTGTTCTGGTGATTCAGCTGATAACCTACAGCATCCGGGTGCATGTTAGTTTGATCGAACCAGGGACTATTAGCTGCAGGTTGGTTATTGGCTGCGTCCCAGTACATCTGTACCAACGGCGAAGAGCCAAACTGATCTTCCAGCACTATGTCCTGTATAACTGCAATTCCTTTGGCATGGCAGGCATCAATAAAGGTTTTATAAGCGTTTGGCGTGCCATAATATTTATCCAGCGCCATCATAAAATTAGAGTTATAACCCCATGAATCATTGCCTTCAAATTCGTTGACGGGCATTAGCTCGATAGCATTACAACCCAGGTTTGCAATGTAATTAAGGGTATCAGTAAGCGTTTTGTAGCTATGGGTGCCCACAAAATCGCGTACAAGTAATTCATAAACCACCAGCTTTTTAGGGTCGGGGCGTTGGAAATTAGTTACCTGCCAGGTATAGGTTGGCGCCCCATACCAAAATGTGCTTACTATACCGGTAGCACCAGCTGGGTAAGGTTTTAAGTTAGGATATACCAAAGCCGGAATAGAAGGATCGTTCGAAGGATCTAATACTTTATGGGTATAGGGGTCGGCTACTTTAAGCGAGCCATCGATCAGGTACTGATAAGCGTATTCTTTTGTAGGATCAAGGTTATCGATCTCTACCCACCAGCGCGTACCATCAACGGAATTTTTCATTGAAGTAGGTTTCCAGCTATTGAACTCACCTATAACGGCAACAGAATTTTTACCTGGCGCATAAAGGTTGAAAATTACCGAGGCACCGCCATTGATAAAGGTCACCCCATCGCTCGAACCGCTCGGCGGGTCTACGCCATTTGGGTTTCCGGTAACGTTCCCGGAACCACCGGTGTTTTTAGGTGACTTGCTGCATGAAGAAAAAAATGCAAGCAGTACAACACTAAATATCAGGGGGAAAAATCTTTTGATCATAATTTTTGCAAAATTGGTTGTTAAAATTAAATGGTTTTTTTCGAAAAAACGAAACCAGCCAGAAATAAACAGAATGAGCAAGTAATATTATTGATATCCTTACAACGTCAGGCTATAACACACCCTGCACCGAGGCTCATAACTCTCTTTTTCGCCTAATAAGACCGTCGAATGCTCCGTTGCCAGGCGGTATGAATAAAGGGCAGGATTACCACACCGGACGCAAACCGCATGTACTTTAGTGATCGATTCAGCAATTGCCATTAAGGCAGGTATCGGGCCAAAAGGCAAGCCACGGTAATCCATATCAAGTCCGGCTACTATAACTCTAACGCCACGGTTGGCCAGCATATTGCAAACATTGGGTAGTTCCTCGTCGAAAAACTGTGCCTCATCTATCCCAACTACCTGCACCTGGCTGCCCAGCAATAAAATGGAAGAAGAATGATCAACCGGAGTAGAATGAATATAATTGGCATTATGCGATACAACCGCCGAGTCATCGAAGCGGGTATCTGTGCGGGGTTTAAATATTTCCACACTTAATTTTGCTATTTGGGCCCTTCGAAGCCTGCGGATAAGCTCTTCTGTCTTGCCTGAAAACATCGAGCCGCAGATGACCTCGATACTACCGCCTAATTCGGTTACCCGTTTAAAAACATCCTCGCTGTAGAGCATTGCAAACTCGTTGTTAACCAGCAAATATCATAATTTAATCCTATTTTTGGGATGATTTTCAATACGCCGCCATGAAACAACAAGAAGTTTATAAAAAGATAGGCACCATACTAAAGGAACTAAGTGAACAATACGAATACCTTGGTAATGCCGAAGAGCAGTTGAACGATCTTGAACTTGAATTATTTGTAGCGAATGCTCATTTCCTGGCCGATCATGCCGAAGTACTCCGAAAACTCAATCAACATTTCGAAGCACCAGCGATCGTTAAACAAGAGCCGGCACCCAAACCGGAAGAAAAATTTTTCGAGCCGGTAGTACAGCAAATTATCAACGAGCACACTGTCGCCCCATTAACGGAGGAAGCGCCGATTGTTTTTGAGTTTACCCCTTCTCAAACTAATGAAACTGTAACGGAGACACCCGAGGAGCCCGAGATCATTAAACATGAACTGGTGATCGATGAATCGGAGTTATGGGAAGATGACGAAAATACCGGTTTTGATATAGATGAGACGGCGGAACCTCCGCTGATCCCCGAAAAGGCAGCAGCACCAATCGCCGAACCAATAGTTGAAAAAGCACCATCCCCGGTGGCAGAACCAAAGGCTCCGGTGCTTGCCGAAACCATAAAAACGAAAATACCAGCCGCCGACCAGCCAAAAAAAGAAACTATTGAGCCGCTCACCATTAACCAAATGATGGCAGCACAGCTTCAAAAAACAGGACGTTTATCTGAACAATTACATGCGCAGTCTATCAGTGACCTGAAACAGGCGATCACACTCAACGATAAGTTGCTGTTCATCAAAGACCTTTTTAATGGCTATAGCCTGGCTTACAGTGAAGCGATCGATCTGCTGAATCGCTGCCATACGTTTGAGGAAGCTGAAGAATTCCTTAGGATCAACTACGCTGTCAAGAATCACTGGGACACCAAACAGGCTACAGTAGATAAATTACATGAATTATTGAAGAGAAGGTTCGCCTAAGGGTTAGAAGGTCCTATTTTGACTAAACTCAATAGACTATTCCCATCCGGTTTGAATCAAGCTTGATCAGGATAAAGATCATTACGGTGAAGCTCAATAATGATGAACCTCCATAGCTGATCAGTGGCAGTGGAATCCCGATAGAGGGCACAATGCCGATGGTCATACCAATATTGATGAATACGTGGAAAAAGATAACTGAGGCTACCCCGTAGGCATAAATACGCGAAAAAGGCGACCGTTGCCGCTCTGCCATCCAGATGATACGAAGCACCAGCAGTAAATACAAGCTTAATACGACTGTAGAACCGGCAAAACCCCATTCCTCGCCTACGGTACAAAAAATAAAATCGGTTTGCTGTTCGGGCACGAAAGCAAATTTAGTTTGCGTACCACGCATATAACCTCTGCCCCACATTTTTCCAGAACCAATTGCTATGATAGATTCGTGAACATTATAGCCCTTGCCTTTAGGATCGCTGGTGATGCCCAGCACGATATCGATACGGGATTTCTGGTGAGGTTTAAGAACCTTGTTATAAATAAACTTAACGCAAAAAACAAAACTCACACAGATCACGAGCCCAAACACGATCACACGGATCAGTTTTCCATTGCGCCGGAACAGAACAATGATCAAAACTGCTATGCCGGTTAATACTCCGGCTATTCCGATGGCATTGTTTAGCTTTAAGGTCAACACGAAAAGCAGGATAAACAAACCTTCCAGGATAAGAAAATAAGGCGACAATCCCTCGCGGTATAAAACGAAAATAAGGCAGCTAAATACCAGGGTTGAGCCGGCGTCGGGCTGCATCATGATCAGGAACATGGGCAAGCCAATAATCGCCGCAGCGATGGCAAATGAGCGGGTATCTGTTATCTTGATATTGGTGCCGCTTAAATACCTTGCCAGGAGCAAACAGGTACTCAATTTGGCGAACTCCGCGGGCTGTAGCCGAAAGCCGCCAAACAAAGGTATCCATGCCTGATTACCCCCCACATTTCTCCCGACGACCAAAACCAACATCAGCAAAAAGACCGTGATACCATAAAAAAAAGGTGCAAGGGAACTGATAAAGCGCGTATCCAGCAAAAGAATAATTATGCCAACGGAGACACCGATAATAACAAAAAGCAGCTGCTTGCCGTAATCGGTACTTAAATCATAAAGCGCCGGCAATTTTGGATTAAAGATCGCCGAGTGAATATTAAGCACCCCGATGCCACATAATGACAGGTAAATGCCCACCATCAGCCAGTCGACATTAAAGAAGAAACTCCGCTGCTGGTTAGTGCTCATCCTCCTCCTTATTAACCAAAGCAGCTATCAATACAGGTTTTGCTGATTTGCGTTGATGACCGGAAGCCGATTTAAGCGGCGCTTTAATAACAGGCACTTCTTTACGATCGGAAGTGTCGATGCCCATTTTATTCAGGGTATCCCGCGGTATTGGTTTTGCTTTTAGCTTCTGGCTATTATTACTAATATCCGGTAAAATGCTGGCATTCATAAAATACTCAGGCGTAATACCAGACGAGCGAACAGAAATACTATCCCTTAAATATTTTTCTACGATAAAACTGGCTATCGGGGCGGCCCATTGTGCACCCTGGCCGGCATTCTCTACTATAACAGCAACGGCTATTCTGGGATGGTCGCGGGGCGCAAAACAAACAAACACCGAATTATCGACCTTGTTATTGATCTGCGCTGTACCTGTTTTTCCGCACATTACTATACCGGGTATTTTGGAAGCAGCTGCGGTTCCATTATCCACCACCTGCTGCATACCATTGATCACCGGCTCGAAATACTGAGAATCAACATTGACAAAGTTACGCTGGGTGTACTCGGTCCGGATGATGTTTTTATCACCAATACCTTTTATTAAGTGCGGTTTGTAATAAAATCCGTGGTTGGCAATGGTGCATTCTAAATTGGCCAGCTGCAGAGGAGTTGCCAGTAGCTCTCCCTGCCCAATGCCTAAAGATATAACGGTACTGGAGTGCCAACCACCTTTATGATAAAGCTTATCATAATAGGACGCCTTAGGTAAATTACCCCTGCCCTCGCCGGGCATGTCCAGATCGAGCCGGGCACCCAGTCCAAATTTACTTACTTTGTCGCGCCAGGCAGTAAAAGCCGAGTCGGTATTTTTCCAGCCATATTTGTTGACCAGCTTTTCAAACACCATGAAAAAATACCCGTTACATGATTCAGCCACTGCCCTGGCCAGATCCACCGTGCCATGGGATTCGCCGTGAAAACATTTGATGCGCCTGTTGCCGGAAATATAATATCCGGGACAGAAATAGGTAGTTTGCGGTGATATTAAACCCTCTTGCGAGGCGATCAGCGCATCTACCGGCTTAAATGAAGAGCCTGGCGCGTAATAGGCTTGTATAGGACGTATAAAAAAGGGTTTATAGGGGTCTTTATATAATTCAGCGGCATGCTTACCCCTATCGTGACCAACCATCAGGTTTGGATCATAGGTAGGACTACTTACGTAACACAATATCTCACCGGTTGAAGGTTCGATGGCGACAATACTCCCAACTTTATTCCGCATTAGCTGCTCGCCGAATTTCTGAATACGAATATCCAGCGATGAAGTGAGGCGTTCACCGGCAACGGCGGTGGTATCAAAGGCACCATTGGCCCATTCACCCTGCGGACGGCCACGTGCATCAACCAATTTATATTGTACACCTCGCCGGCCCCGCAATACGCTTTCATAGGATTTCTCGACACCGGTAACACCGGCAAAATCACCCTGTTGATAATGCCCGCCTGATTTCTTGATATCGTTATCATGAACCTCGCCGATATACCCCAGGAATTGCGCAGCTACGGCTTCGGGATAAGTACGGAGGTAGCGTGTAGATGATTCGAATCCGGAAAATTCAGACAAACGTTCTTCTATTGATGCATAGGCCTCGGGCGATAACTGCTTTTCAAAAACCGACTGAAGAGAACGAGATACCTTGATAGCCTTTTTCATTCTTCGGTTAAACTCAGCGGTATCAAT
>CAIPDP010000166.1 GCA_903863845.1 uncultured Mucilaginibacter sp.
CAAAGCTATCGTGACCGGACCACCCAAAGTACCCGAAGTAGAAGTGTATTCAACGACGTCCTGCGCAGGAACGCAAAGAAAATCGTTGTTCCGTTTTTGCAGATCGTCTTTTTCTGTGGTCGGGATTTGCGTGAGATCGGCAAGCGTTTTGATAGCTTCAATATTGATTTTGTTCTGTTCGAACAACTCCCGGTAATAAGGTGAATGCAAGGCAACATAATGCAACAGCTGCTGCAATTTTTCTTCCTGCATCGCTGTAACCTGGTCATTCTGCTGATAAATTTGCTTTGTATCCGCCATCCCGATAAAAAAAATGAGCTTTTGCTGCTTTCAAATGTAATAAAAATGATCAAAGCATATCAGCAGCCAACAACTTCAATGTTTATTTGTAAGAACTAAAACGACCCACATGTCGTATATCTGCAGATGGCCAGAGAAAAATTCTTTTTAATTCTATTTATAATACTTTCAGCCGAAATTCAGTCAAAAGCCAACGACACGCTCAGGTACCGCGACCGGGTTTTTAACAACTGTACCATAGCTAAAAATATCAGTTATCATGCAATTACGCCTGTCGTTGATAAGAAATCGTATTTGATGGATATTTACCAACCTGCTGACGATAGCGAAACCAAAAGACCCCTTATTATTTGGATGCATGGCGGCGGATTTAAATTCGGCAGCAAGGAGGCCAGGGGTATACAACTTTGGTGCAAAACTTTTGCAGAACGTGGATACGTATGTGCTGCTATCAATTACCGTTTAAGCAAAAACAACCCGCTTTTGCACTATAACGATTTGCTTAAAGGTTGTTTTGATGGCGTGATGGATGTAAAAAAGGCAATACGGTTCTTTCATGAAAATGCGCTGAAATATGGTATTGATACAAACAAGATTGTTCTGGCAGGTAATTCGGCCGGGGGTATGCTGGCAGTGCAGACTGCATTTGTAAGTGATGCTGCTTTTGCAAAAGCAGCTGGCATGCCAACTATAAATGGTGATGATCGATCAACTTCGCTTCCAAAAATCGCGGCAGTGGTGAATATGTGGGGCGCTATATTTAACCGCGACTGGCTAAAAAATGCCCGGGTGCCCATTGTTTGTGTTCTGGGTGATCAGGATGGTATCGTTGCGCCAACCCATAAAAATACCGGCATATATGGCGGCGAAGATATCCATTCAACCGCTGATTCCCTGCAATTACCAAATGACCTTAAAATATTTAAGGGTTATTCCCATGAACTGCAAAAACATTTCAACCCAATTTTTCCTGTTTCCGGCAATACCGAAAGACGTTGGCTGGAAGCTGGCCAATTTGCTGCAGATTTTCTTTATAGAAATGTGATCGTTATTAAAAATCATTAAAACGCGACCAGCGGTCGCCGCATCCGGGCTTGGTGCAAACCTTTATCCAGTCTGATTGTTGTCTAAGCCAATGACTAATAAAAAATACAAAATGAAAATCACCAGCAATTGGAAAGTAATTTGCCTTTTCCTACTGATTACCCTTGTAGCAGCCTCGGCAGAAGCCGCGTCACCGGTACAGAACAGGCACCATCGGCATCACCATTATCATCACCCGAGGCATCCCAGAAGGTTGGTGATACATTTACCAGCTCCTCCGCCTCCGCCTCCGCGCCCCTGAGCTTCAGTAACAATTTTATGGGCGACCAAACGTTAACAATATTTAATTTTAGCTTAGTATAATAAATCAAAAATCATGAAAACCATTAAGATCTTTTTAGCAGTGCTGGGCTTGTTCAGCTTGCAATTTGCTACAGCTTCGGCAGCAACAACGGTTGCCAAAAGCGAGCGTACAAGCATGGCCAGCGCAACAGCTCCGGCCCCGCAAAACAAACACCATCATCGCCGCCATCACGACCGTCACCGTCCGCGTCGTCACAAAGGATAGAAAAATTTTGAGTATAAGTAAAAAGGCTTCCCAAAAAATCGGAAGCCTTTTTTTATGCATTGTACATTTGCGAATAATACTCGTCGGCCATTCGCCCGGCTTCGAATGCGGGACTTACATCCTTCGCTGCATGTTTGATAATACTTAGCCATTGTTTTGGATCATCATAGTAGATCGGCCTGATGGTATTTTCAAGGATATCCATCAAGCGTTCGGCTTCAATATGATCCTTTTCGGGATACTGGATACTATCGTCAGCGGGAGGAATTAAAAAGGAGTTCTCTTTGTCTCTCGCGAATTCCGGCACCCAACCATCAGGTAGTGAAAAATTGATACTGGCATTCATTGCAGCCGTCATACCGCTGGTACCAGAAGCCTCACGATACATACGCGGATTATTCAACCACACGTCTGAGCCTTTTTTCAGAATAGCGGATAGTCCCAATTCATAACCCGTTAATACCGCACAGTTAGCAAAAGGCCAAAGTTTATGAATAAGGTGGTTAAATTGGCTGATAGCTCCGTAATCTTCAGGATAAGGTTTACCAGCCCAGATCAATTGAACCGGTTTTTCACTGGCATATACCAATTTGATAAAGCGATCCCAATCGCAAGTCATCAGGTCGGCACGTTTGTAACCGGCAAATCTGCGCGCCCAAACTATCGTTAATACATCAACGTCAAACAGCTTGCCGCATTGATTAGCTACCAGCTTAAAAAGCTCTCGTTTGAGTTCTTTTTTTCGCTTTATGATCGCATCATCATCATCGGCGGCCAGTGCTATCTCCAATTGTTCGTCTTGCCAATAGGTTTTATTTTGTGCATTGGTTATCGAGGTTATCTCGCAGATACCGGTATTGTGGCTCCACATTTCGCGCGAAACTTCACCGTGCAATTTAGATACACCGTTAGCTTTTTTCGCAAACTTTAACGCAGCTAGTGTATAATTGAGCGAAAATGCATCTGTCTCCAAAATTTTCCGCACTTCTTCAACAGGAGTTCCATAGAAAAATGACATCTCTGCCAGTAAGTCGACCCGATGCTCTTCGTTACCGGCTGCTTCAGGTGTATGCGTGGTAAATACTACCCGCTTCCTCACCTCGTCCATGCTTTTGTATTTTTGATACAGATAGAAATTGAGCGGCAACGAGTGTCCTTCATTCATATGATAGATATCAATATTCAGCCCAAGCTTATCGATCAGCATTGCGCCTCCAATACCCAGGATGATCGATTGGGCTATCCGGGTCGATTCTGTTGAATCATATAACCGGTAACTGATCGAACGCGATTGTTCGTCATTTTCATTAAGGTTGGTTGTCAACAAAAATATCGGCGCCGAACCGAAAGTCTGGGGACGCAGCAGGAAGGCCCGAACCCATACTGGTGAATCATGTACATGTACAATAAACATGAAGCCAGTATCCTCCAAAAATGAATACCCCTTTTCGATAAAAGTTGGCTTCATATCGGCGTTGATATCACGCCACTGATCATAATACCCATATTTCCAAAGCATCCCGATGCCTATAACATTTTGTTTCAGTTCATACGCACTGCGCATATGCGAACCAGCCAAAAATCCCAAGCCTCCGCTATAGGTTTTCAGGGCCTGATCAATGGCAAACTCCATGCTAAAATAAGCTACCGCCTTTTTGTATTTGGGATCGGGTTGGTACCCGAATATTTCTTCTGCTTTCATTATTTGTGTTTTTTTGAAATATAATAATTTTGAATAAATAGAATCTTAATTACGATCAGGGAATATCATTTACTTGCCTGATGCCCAAAAAATAGCATTTTTAAAAATTTTCGTATACCAATTGTCGTCGAATAGTATTGGCGAATGCCCCATAAATATGTATACATTTCGCGATTTTACATTGTCGTTGGTCCAGAGCACCGGATGGTCGCCCATTTTGATATCAGAATCAGGCTGATAAGTGCTTTCATCAACACTGGCTAAAACATGTACCCCCGGTCGCGGGCTTTTATCATAGGTATAAAACTCTTCCTTTTTTACGATGAATGAAGATGGCACACCTTTCATTACCGGATGTTTAAGGTCTTCAACATTTACCTGCGCCTGAACAAATGTTGCGATATAGTTTTTCCACCTGATCCCACCCATAAACCTGCTGAACCAATTCCACATAGCAAAACCATCAAATTCACCCAGCAGGCTGGCGTGATGAAAACCGATCCAACCGCCCCTGCCTTCTTCAATATACTTTTCAAAGGCTTTTGCAGCTTCGGGTGTCCAACCATAGGGTGGGTAATCCAATTGAATAAACAGCTGGTATTTGCTTAATAATTCCTCGTTGATGTTTTGGGTGTTTTGATAATAGTCGATCTCGAAATTACTGTCGATGGCCAGTTTGTCGAGCCAGAGTTTTGCTGCGTTAGTATAAGCGACATGGTGTCCGCCATTTTCGTAAAGTACTAAAACACGAAAGCCTGGCTTTTTTGTCTGACCGGAACCTATCAAACAAATAACTAACAACAAAAGGGTTAGCGAGCTCTTCTTTTTCATTGGATCGATGTATCAAAGTTAAAACTTTGGATCGCAACGGGTCGGTAAGGATAAAATATCTTCTGCTATTTACTTTTCGCTCAAAAACAATATTTTTATAGGCTATGCCCGCACGACCGATCACCAAAAAAATGCGCCTGTTACCGTTGATCGCGGTTATCTTTTTTACGGTCTCAGGCGGACCCTACGGACTTGAGCCATTGTTGAAATATGCAGGCAGCCATGGCGTGTTGCTGATTCTGCTGATTACACCCCTTTTGTGGGATATTCCGGCCATTTTCACCGTTCTGGAATTGAACAGCATGATGCCCGTTGAGGGCGGTTATTATAAATGGGTAAAGCATGCCCTTGGTACAAGGTGGGGCTTTTTTGAAGGCTGGTGGACCTGGTTATATACTTTTTGCGATCTTGCCATCTACCCGGTTTATATTGTAACCTATGCAACGTTCTTCTTTCCCGACATTGGGGCCTATAAAATCGAACTTTGCTTATTTATCATATGGACCTCAGCCGCTTTAAATTTTTTTGGCATCAATCCCGTTGGCCGAATTACCCTCCTGCTCGGGGTAATCGTTTTGATTCCGCTGATCCTGTTGATATTTCATTTCTTTCAGCAGCACGCTGGTCCTATCGTACTACCCTCTGCTTCATTGAAAGGTATAACATTCCCTTCGCTTGGCATGGCTATTTATGTGGTGATGTGGAACTGCCTGGGATGGGATAATGTAACGACTTATGCCGGCGAAGTTGAAAAGCCTGTTCGCTCGTATATGATATCTATTTTTGCCGCCTTTGCGCTGGTAATGGTGCTTTATTTCATCATTATTGTTACTGTGCAGCAATCTCACATCGATCCCGAACTGTTAGAAAGGGAAGGCTTCCCGGCGCTCGGGGTACTGGTTGGTGGCAAATGGCTGGGTATGTTGATCGCTATTGGCGGGATGGCCAGTTACCTGGGTATTTACACTTCTGTTCTATTATCAGTATCAAGAGTACCCAAAGTAATGGCCGATGATAAACTGCTTCCCGGCTGGTTTGACCGCCTGCACCCCAAATACCAAACACCCTACATATCTATTATTACCTGCTCGGTAGTGGTTAGCGGTATGGTTTTATGGAACTTTGAAGAACTTATTGTGATCGATGTGATCGTTTACGGAGCTGGTTTATTTTTAGAATATATTGCGCTGATCAGGCTTCGCGTCACCGAACCCGACAGGCATCGCCCTTTTAAAATACGACTGCCAACTGCCGCACTATGTGCTTTACTAATTCTGCCTGCTGGTATTTATATCATCGCATTGACGGGAGCACTTAGTTCTGGTGAAGGCGGCACAAAACCAGCTCTTTTTGCAATCGCATTACTGGCTACAGCTCAGGTCGGATGGTGGATGATTCGATGGAGACAAAAGAAAAAAGGTGAACTGACTGGGGCTGTCAGGGATACCTCGGCACAATAGTCAAAACCTTTTCTATCACCGCAATTTTTCTTTGAAACCACTGCGTATCAGCATTTGACGAACAATTCTTAATAATTGTCATTAATACAATTTATACCTACCTTTATTTTGCCAATTGATCGATTATGAAAAACGACTTGAATTTTGTAAAACTATTTTTCTTCGGAATATTGTTTTTTTTGAGCTCAGTAGCTATAGCCCAGGGGCGCCGAACCGGAACACCGGGGCAGGCATTTGAAGTACAGCTAACGCCTTATAAAACCACCATGAAGGCTGATGGCCGCGACACAGCGCTGATCGACGTTAAAATAATTGATAACCTTGGGAACATTGTAAAGTCTGCAAACAACATTGTAACATTCACAGCTACCGGTAAAGGAAAGATCATCCGTATCGAAAACGGTGATCAGCAACCTGTTACAAAGCCCGAAAATAGCCAATGGCAGATATCAGTAAATCATGGAGAGTGCCGCGTAATCCTTCAAACAACAACTGAAAGAGGTGCAATAAAATTTGAAGCAAAATCTGATAGTTTATGGACCGGTTCAACTGATATTGAGGCTGTATGGCCCGGCATAGCTCATTCTGTTACAAACATTGATTACAAGCCGCAGCACGTAAACGGCAGGATCCTGGGAGCCGATATTTCATTTTTGCCCGAACTGGAAGCCCGGGGCATCAAATTCTCAGACAATGGGATACAAAAAGATCCCATACAAATATTAAAAGAGCACGGTTTTAATTATATCCGCTTGCGAATCTTCAACGATCCGGCAGAAGCGGCAGGCTATTCGCCGGGGAAAGGCTTTTGCGATCTGGAACATACTAAAGCCATGGCCAAACGTATCAAAGCAGCTGGTTTGAAATTACTGCTCGATTTCCACTATAGCGATACCTGGGCCGATCCGGGCAAACAATTTAAACCAAAAGCCTGGGCATCTGAAGATTTTGTTTCACTCAGGCAATCGGTACATGATTTTACCTTAAAAGTAATGTCTGAGCTGAAAGCACAGGGCACGACTCCCGACATGGTGCAGGTAGGTAACGAGATCAACCATGGGATGCTGTGGCCTGAAGGTAATATCAATAACCTCGACAGTCTAGCTCAGCTCATCTATGCCGGAATAAATGGTGTGAAAGAAGTAAGTAAACACACGCCCGTCATGCTGCATATAGCGCTTGGCGGCCAAAATATCGAGTCGCGTTTTTTCCTCGATGCCATGACACTACGCAAAGTACCTTTCGATGTGATCGGACTTTCCTACTATCCAAAATGGCATGGCACTTTAAACGACCTTAAAAACAATATGGCCGATCTGGCGCAACGTTACCCCCAACAGGTTATGGTAGCTGAATATACCCAACTGAAGACAGAAGTTAACGATATTGCTTTTACCGTACCCGAAGGTAAAGGGCTCGGAACTTTTATCTGGGAGCCATTAAATACCTGGGAACAGTTTTTTGACTGGACTGGCAAAACCAATCAGCTGATCAATCTTTATCCGGAAATTGCAAAGAAATACCAGGTAAATTGAAAAACTAAATTTTAACGGTATCTTCCAAAACAGCTTCAAATTATAGCCAAAACGGTCTTTATAAGGCTATTTCCATAAATACTGTTCTGCCCTCATCAAACTTAATTTTATCAATTGTGTTAATCTTTTGTATTAATGCTAAAAGATGAAATTAACCTTTGTTTCCACTTACCCGCCCCGCGAATGCGGCTTAGCAACATTCAACAGAAGCCTGATCAACGCGATCACTTTAAACTTCGGGAAAGATGATATCAGCACAACGGTTGTTGCTATTAACGCCGACTCTTGCGATGAAATTGTTTACCCTGCAGAGGTTAAATATGTGATCAGACAGCAAGTTGTAGAGGATTATACTGAAGCTGCCGAAAAACTTAACACCAGCGATAGCGATGTTTGTATCCTGCAGCATGAGTTTGGTATTTTTGGCGGAAACGATGGTATTTATGTACTCACCTTTATCAGGCAGATCGAAAAGCCCCTCCTATCAATTTTACATACCGTTTTAGAAAGGCCCTCCTATCAACAAAAGATAATCATTCAAAATATTGCCCGAAAATCGGACAAGATCGTAGTAATGGGCAAAACTGCCGTAAAGTTGCTCGTAAATATCTATGGTGTAGCGCGAAAAAAAATAGCCTATATCGAACATGGGGCGCCAGACATTGAAGCGCCTGCTGTAAACCCGGTTAAATCTGACCAATTGTTCAGGGACAGGAAAACCCTGCTAACGTTTGGACTTATCAGCCGAAATAAAGGTCTGGAAACGGTAATTCAAGCCCTGCCGAAAATTGCTGTTCGTTATCCGAATATACTTTATGTGATATTGGGAGCCACCCACCCCGGAATCGTTAAAAGTTCGGGGGAGGAATACCGCGAATACCTGGTAGCCCTTGCAGAAAAACTTGGCGTGAAAAATAACGTAGCATTTGTAAACCGATTTGTACAGGAAGAAGATCTTATCAATTACCTTTCGGCTTCTGATATTTATGTATCACCCTACCTGCATGAGGCACAGATCACAAGCGGCACACTGGCTTATGCTGTTGGCGCTGGTGCGGCTGTAGTGGCAACACCCTACTGGCACGCCAAAGAGATCCTGGATAATGGGCGAGGGCGGCTTTTTGATTTCAAGGACGAAGCGGGTTTGGCAAACATCATCCTGGAATTGCTGGATAACGAAGAAAAACTAAGTAGCATAAAAGAAAAAGCTTATAGCTATGGCCTAAATCTGAGGTGGCCTGCTATTGGCCGAAAATATATTGATTTGATCAATGAGATCGAGGATAATCCTAACCAGGGGGAGCGCCTGTTAAACAGGATAATAGACCCGGAATTAATGCCAGAATTCAGCCTGGATTATATCAATTACCTTACCAATAACATCGGCATCATTCAGCATGCAAAATACGGAGTGCCTAACTGGAAAGAAGGCTATTGTATTGACGATAATGCCCGGGCACTCCTAATGGTATTGATGGCACAACAACTTGGATTTGAAGAAGCCCTTGATCTGATGCCGCCTTACCTGAGTTTTATACTTTACATGCAAACTGAAAACGGAAACTTTCGGAATTTTCTGGATTACAAACACGAATACCTTGACAAAACCGGGTCGGAAGATGCCTTTGGCCGAACGATATGGGCACTTGGCTACCTGGTTCGGTTTGCGAATAACAATTCGGGTAGCAGGTTTGGTGAGGACCTATATAGAAAGGCCATTTCCCATTTTAAAAAGCTTACGCATTTGCGTGGTATAAGCAATACCATAATTGGCGTTACTTATTATCTTAAAGAACACCCCTCCGATAAGAATTCTATCGACGCTTTAAACCAATTGACAGGTGTACTGGTTGATGCCTATGAACGATCGGCAAGTAAAAGGTGGCAATGGTTCGAAGAATATTTGACCTATGACAACGCGATCCTTCCTCTGGCATTAATGCATTCTGCCGAACTTACCAGGGATTCCCGGGTTTTTGAAATCGCTTTTGAATCGATGCGCTTCCTTGAAAACGCAACGGTGGGTACAAAATATTTTAATCCGATAGGCAATAATGGTTGGTATTCGCGCGACGGAAAGTTACCTTCCTACGATCAGCAAGCAATAGACAGCATGGCAATGGTACTGATGTATGCCCAAGCTCACCGATTAACAAACGACCAGCAATACCTGGAAAAACAATTCTTTGTTTATTCGTGGTTTCTTGGTGAAAACTCGCTTTCGGTGCCGGTTTACGATCGTGAGAGCAAGGGCTGCTGTGATGGCTTGAATCCGGTTGGTATCAACCTTAACCAGGGTGCCGAAAGTTCATTAGCCTACCTGATCTCGCATTTGGCAATACTTGAATCTTTCAAAAGCGATCAGGTGAATATTTACCGGCATAATGGCAAAAAAGATTCTGTTTTAAAATAAGTCTAACAAATTCAAGGCTTGCCGTCGGCTTTTATTTTATCTAAAAGTGCGGTTAATTCGATAGTTGCAAATGAAGATGAAAAATCGGAAAGACCGTAGGGCAAAATAAGTCTGCCATTATTCAATATCCCACCGCAGGAATAAACTACGTTGGGAACATATCCTTCCCGCTCATCGATCGTAGGTGCTAACAATGGTTCACTTAAACGACCAATCTCGACTGATGGGTCATCTAATTGAAATAAACTGGCACCAAGCACATATTTACGCATAGGGCCCACACCATGGGTTACGATCAGCCAACCTTCATCCGTTTCGATCGGCGAACCACAGTTACCCAATTGTACAAATTCCCAGGGGTATATCGGTTTTTGCAATAATTGAGGGTTTTCCCACAAATTGATATCGTTTGAATACATCAGGTAATTATTACAGCCATCAACACGCGATAGCATAGCATATTTGCCATTTATCTTCCTTGGGAAAAGCGCCAATCCTTTATTCTTTGCCCCGGCACCGTGCAATGGCCGTATACCAAAATCATAAAAATCCTCGGTCTGTAACAACTTCGGCATGATCAAAGCACCATCAAATGCCGTATAAGTTGCATAATAAACGACTGAATTATCGTCATCAACAAATCTTACAAAACGCGCATCTTCGATCCCTTTCCGTTCCAGTTCCGACAAGGGAAAAATCACCCGATCTGAAATATCAGTGTCAAGCGAAAAACTGATATTGCTATAAGAATCAGATAGCCACAGCACTTTTTCAAGCTCAGTTTTAGCAGCGTCGTCTGGTTCGCAACGCTGCATTTCAATAATAGCCCGCTGCAGGGTATTGTAATCGAATTTATCTTTCATTTTAGCCTTCAGCTCTTTCACCACTTTCTTATCGATGCGTGCAGTAACGATCTTTTCGAAAAAAAGGTCTTTTTCAAACGGCGTATCATGTACCATTTCGGCCTCATCGACATAATTTCCGACAGGTAAAATATCAATGTTATTGTCCTTGTCAATGATTGCTCTTCTGAATGCTATAGAAGATATGTGCCCTTCACCAACAGCCCTGAAACTGATAATAATTCTTTTTTGGCCAATTTCCAGATCCATTTGATCAGGGTCCTCTACGATAGAAGGATTAAAAAATGCGGCTGATTCAATAGAATATTCATGAGTAAAATAGGAGCCCAACAACAATCGTTGCCAATGATTCAGGTCGTTTAAATGAATTCCGAGGCTATCGGTAAATGGCTTCAGGCGATTACAGTTGCGGTAAAGTATACGCGTAATATTTCGGTGCCTTTTAGAAAATTCCTGCAACAAAGGCGAAACGATGGCAAATACTTCTTCATGACTAAGTTTTAATACGCGAGCAATGAGTTCTTTGCCTCTTTGTTCCCCGCTAAAAAAAAAACGAGCGATAACCCGCTTTGAATCAGGAAATACTTTTACAGCGTGGCGTTCGACATGGATGCGCATAATATTTATAGCTTAGGTAAGTTTGATAATAAATGATTGGCACCAGGATTAGTGCATGTAAAAAACGCTGGAGCAAGTTACAGTTGACAAAACCCTTCGTGGTCACTTTTCAGTTTCACGTTCTATATCTTCGATGTAATAGATGCTACCAATATAAATTCCATTCTCGATAGCGAGCCTGAGCCTGGTACTTTCTAAGACTTCTTTGCCCCGCAATTTATCCGTTGGAACTGAAATGTAACAGATGACGTTGTCAGTCTCATTATTGAAAAATTTATAGTGCTTTTGTTCCTCAATCATTTTGATGAAATTAAAATTATTCACTGATCTGCTTTGCAAAGGAAAACTGTGCTAATAGTAACACCTACGCTATTCATTACAATCGAAAGTGGTTTATGTTCTTAAAGATTTACGATTGAGGACGTTTAGATGCCGGAATTTTAAAAGCAACAAAAACTTACATCCACTGCTGGAAGTTTGGCCCAGATTGTAAAGGATTTATTTCCGGCGCATTTAGAAAATTATGCAGCAAATTGATCAAGCTGCAACATGACGGGCAACAATTGAAGAAAAAAAGCAAACACGTTAGATTTTTAGGCAATGGGCTATAAAACGCCACCCAAATACTTTAGACCGCCTAAAAATCAGGCGCTTTATTTACCTGGCTCAGCGAGGGCATTATTGCAAACTAAGC
Organism: uncultured Mucilaginibacter sp.; assembly: GCA_903863845.1. Lineage (GTDB taxonomy): Bacteria > Bacteroidota > Bacteroidia > Sphingobacteriales > Sphingobacteriaceae > Mucilaginibacter. Next base: position 12,029 of record CAIPDP010000166.1, read on the forward strand.
CACTTTTTACGCACCAGCAATTGTTGGTCGGTAGGCTGTTGCAGGGTTTCGATCTTATATTTTACCTGGCTCTTTTTTAACAAAGTTACCGGCAGATCAATTGGCAATCCATCGCGAAGAATTGATATAATGATCTTATCGCCCGGCTTTTTTGCATTGATCACAGCACTCAGATCGCTCACTTTAGCTGAATCTATCGCGGTAATTTCATCGTTTACATTTAGCCCATCGATCCATGCTGCGCTATTTCGGGCAACTGAGGTGACAATAATCTTTCCGTTATTGTTTACTGAAGTGATACCCAGCGAAGGATAGTTGTTTCCTGCAAATTCGTCATTGAGGTGATAACCCGCAAAATTCAGGTATTTTTCGTAATCGATATCCTCAATACCATTAACATATTTGGCGTAAAGGTCGTCGAGCGATTTACCGGCAAACTTTTCTACCCCTGCTTTGAATTCGGCATCGGTATAACCACGTTTTTGGCCTTTGTAATAGGTTTCGTACATATAGCGCATTACATCATCCAGGCTATATTTTCCTTTTGAATCATTAATGATCTCAAGTTCGAAGATTAATGCAAGTAATGAACCTTTATTATAATAGGATACGGTAATGTTATTGGTATTCTCATTGGGCCTGTAAAATTTTACCCAGGCATCAAAACTTGATTCCGCCACCGATTGAACCCTGGCCCCTGGAGTATTGGCTACGTAATTGATATCACCGGCAAGTGCTTCAAGGTACGTAGTAACCGGGTATATCTCAGTCCTTCGCACAATAATATCCTGGTAATAGGCTGTAAAGCCCTCAGCGATCCACAGATCGGTCGTGTAATTTTCATTATCGTAATCAAATGGTCCGAGTGCGATCGGGCGCAGTCTTTTTACATTCCACAAATGAAAATGTTCATGAGCCACCAGCTCCAAAAAGCCCTGGTAGCCGCGTTCTGTTGCATAATTGTCGCGCGAAGCTCCCAATACACAAGAGCTCAGGTGCTCAAGACCACCGCCACCGCGTAAAGTATTATGTACTATAAAAACATATCGTTTATTAGGGTTTTCGCCATAAATAGCAACTTCCTGCCGGATGATCTTCGTCAGATCAGCTTTCAAACGTTCACGGTCATAGTTACCGCCGCCGCTCATAGCTACCTGGTAGTGCACGCCATCAACATCAAATTCGATCACATCCTGGTTACCCACTTCGATCGGGGAATCGAACAAAATGTCATAATCCGGCGCATGCAAAGTAAATGGATCGCCATTTACAGGTTCAAGGCTGGTTGAAACTTTGGTCCACCCTTTATAAGGTACCAGGTGTATGGTTGATGGATGATGCAGCAATCCATCGGGATACAAAAATATACTGGTGCTGGATAAGAACGCATGCGCAGCATCGATATAACTGGTGCGCACCGATAATTCAAAAGCATAAACTTTGTATTTTACCGTGATTGCGGATTTCCCTTCGGTATTAACCCGCCAGGTATTTTTTCGTATTTTTTCGGAATTGATGCGCTGGCCGCTTGCTTCTGCAGTAAATGATTCTACATTCTTCGAAAACTCCCGTACCAGATAGGAACCCGGAGTCCAAACCGGCATTTTCAAATCAATAAATTTTTGATCGAGTCCGGTGATATTCATTTCAACTTCGGTATAATGCGCCTGCGCTTCGGGGAAGCTCACTTTGTAGGAAATATTGACATTGTTTGCGGCTTTGCCGGAAGCTGAACTCATAGTATAAACGATTAGACAAATAATTACGGTCAGGATTTTTGATTTCATGCAGCCAAATTAAAAAATTAAAAAAAGTATTTGGGCCATGTCACAAAATATGGCTAAAAAATAACGGATGCTTGCTTTTTTGGCTGATTTTCTATTTTTTACCGAATCAAATAAAATATCAGGACAATTCGTTTTTATTTCGAGAAAAGCTATTTTTGGTGTGAATGTCAAATCGTTATAAAACCTGTTTGCTGATCGATGATAATTACATTGATAACTTTGTAACCCGACGAATACTGGAAGGCAGTAATTTCGCGGACAAGGTGATCGTGACCCAATCAGCGACCGAAGCAATCCAATCGCTGCGTTCAGGCAGTGTGCAACCTGATGTTATTTTTCTGGATATCCGTATGCCGCTGATGGGTGGGTTCGAATTTTTGCAGGAATACGAAAAGATAGACATTCAGGGCAAAGACGACATCAAAATATTTATGCTTTCCTCCTCGCTCGACCCGGCAGATATGAAGAAGTCGATCAACAATAAATTTATTACCCAATTTATACACAAACCGCTTACACAAAAAGCGCTTGATGAGATAAATTCATGATATTAGTTGCTGACAGCGGCTCGTCAAAAACCGACTGGCTGCTTGCTGTACCCGGAAAAGATCCTATCCCATTCAGAACAGGTGGACTGAACCCCTACTTCCTTACCGAAAAGGAAATGGTTAAAATCCTGCATGACCAGGGTGCCGAAATGGTGAAACATGCAAATGATATTGACGAGATCTATTTTTTTGGGGCAGGATGCTCCAGCCCGGACAGGCATGAAATTGTTTCCAACGCCGTAAGCCAACTATTTCCCAAAGCCTATATCAGCGTTGACAGCGACCTTTTAGGCGGAGCGTACGCAACATGCGGCCACGAAAAAGGTCTGTGCTGTGTACTAGGCACCGGTTCTAATATTTCCTATTTTGATGGCGAAGATATTCACGCAGGCAAGCATGGCCTGGGCTATATTTTGGGGGATGAAGGATCAGGATCCTGGTTTGGAAAAGCATTGATCACCGACTACCTGTATGGTAACATGCCTGATGAAATTGCCACGCAGTTCAGTGCTGAATATCCCATAGATAAAGAGACTGTTATCTTCAATGTATATCAAAAAGCTGGTGGTAATTTTTACCTGGCTTCCTTCGCTAAATTTTTAGGAAAGGTAAGAGATACCGTTTATGGACAAAATTTGCTGGCACAGGGTTTCCTGGAGTTTATCGAAACCAATATTAAATCCTATCCGCAATACCATAAATACAAATGTCATTTTGTTGGCTCAATGGCCTACGTGTTTGCCGAAGAGTTGACACGGCTTTGCGAAAGCAACGAAGTACATGTTGGCAAGATCATCCGCAAACCTATTAACGACCTTCTGCAGTTTATCATCACCAGGAATACAGCTACGCTCTAGCGGCTATTTTCCGCTTTCTCAATGCGTTGATCTTTATAACCAGGATCAAAAAGATGCCTCCCAATGCCATAAAACTGGCTGTTCTGGCAATGTAATCGCCATGGATGACATAGAAAGTTAGTTCGGAATTAAGGTTAATATTTTGTTTGATAGCCGTACGCTTCCACCATTCGGTTTGCTGAACCACATCGCCGCGCTGGTTAATAAACGCCGACAAACCTGTATTGGCAGAGCGACAGACCCAGCGCCTTGTTTCAATAGCGCGAATCTTGGCATAGTCAAGGTCCTGGTCTTTACCTGCAGTATCACCCCACCATGCGTCATCAGTTATGATCGAAATGAACTGCCCGCCCTTATGTACGCTGGTACCCAGCCATTCGCCCCAAACAGATTCGTAGCAAACTACTGGTGTTACCCCAATGCCACTTTGCGAATAAAACACAGCCGGCTCATCCTGGATACCGTAATCGCCTGTAGCACCGCCAAGATGCTCAAATACAGGTTTAAGAAATGACAGCGCATCACCGAATGGCATTGATTCGGCACCGGGTACCAGTTTCGATTTGTGATAAATTTGTACCTCTGCTGAATTCTCGATATTGACTGCCGAGTTAAAGCGATCGTAATACTGATTACCCTGGGGGTCATAAGGCTCTGCTGTATTGGTTTGGCGCGAATTATAAATTTTATAGGTTTCTGCACCGGTAAGCAAATTACCATTCTTGTATTTACTTAAGAAATGTTTGATAGCAAGGAAATTGTTATTCACCCGGATGGCGTCTTCATTAACGGGCTCTGGTATTGCCGTTTCGGGCCAGATAAAAAACTCCGTATTGTGCTGGCCCAGCGAGTCGGAAAGATGAGACAGGATACCAATTTGCTGGCTAAACGACATGGCCCCCTGTTTCAAATAAGGGTCGATATTCGGTTGCACCACCACGATATTTGATGGGTTGGATTCCTCGTGGTAACCGCGATAACGATAAAGTGAATAGGCAATTGGTAAAAGGATGATCAGGCCGAAGGCCAGTATTTGTTTAAGCCGGGTAACTTTTGCACGGGGGCGGTGCATACTGCTATAAACCAGGAAAGCAAAAATGTTGACTACCCAAACCCACAATGTACCGCCATAAACGCCCGTAAATTCGTACCACTGCACCCATTTATGTTTCACCGCAAAGCCGTTACCGAGTGTCATCCATGGGAAGTTAAGATCCCAGGTTTGATTTAAATATTCATACCCTATCCAAAAGCAAATCAGGCCCAAAAAGGCCAGGTTACGTTTGGTGAAACGGCGAAGCCTGTAATATAGCCAGCAGCAGGTCGACATCAATAATGGAGCAAGTGAATAAGGTATGATGGTAACCGGTATAACCCAATTGGATTCCCCTTCTTTCAATGCATTAAATACCCAGTATACCGAAAGTGTATTCCAGATAAAGAACCCAAGAAAGGTTGTCCAGAATATCTTTTTCCCTTTTCTGACGGATTCCGACTGAATGATATTTTCCATCGCCACCAGCATAGGGACAAATCCTATAAATAATAAAAATGTAGAGTAGGGCATCGGTGGCCAGGCCAACCAAAGCATCAGGCCCGACAAGACAGAAAGGGAAATATTTCTTTTCATCAAATTTTTTAATTTTCTGGCTCTATAGCAGCTGCTTTAGATGAGTATCCTGCTATGCAGATCACAAATTCTCCTTTAGCCGGGTGATTTTCAAAATACGCTTTAATTTCTTCTACGGTGCCTCTTACGGTTTCTTCGAATAATTTGGTCAATTCGCGCGAAACTGAAATTTGCCTTTCCCGACCAAAATAAGTCGCCATTTCTTCTAATGTCTTTACAAACCGGTGGGGCGATTCATACAATATGATCGTTCGTTCTTCGGTCGCTAATTGTTTGTAACGGGTTTGCCTGCCTTTTTTTAAGGGTAAAAAACCCTCGAAACAAAACCTGTCTGTTGGAAAACCTGAATTTACCAGCGCCGGAACAAAAGCCGTAGGACCGGGCAGGCATTCAACCGTAAGTTCGTGCTTCAAAGCTTCACGCACCAGAAAGAAACCAGGATCAGAGATCGCAGGAGTACCAGCATCAGAGATCAGCGCAATGTTTTTCCCTTCCTTTAAAAGCCGCACGATCTCGTTGCTCGACTGATGTTCGTTATGTTGGTGATGCGCGTAAACTTTCTTTTCGATCCCGAAGTGTTTAAGCAAAGGTGCCGAAGTGCGGGTATCCTCGGCAAGGATGATGTCCGCTTCCTTCAAAATGCGTATCGCCCTGAGCGTGATATCCTCCAGGTTACCGATCGGTGTTGGGATGAGGTACAGTTTGCCATTTTGGCTCATGGTTCATTGTTCATGGTTCATAGTTATTCAGGGTTCGAATCGTTTCATTTTCCAATTTGGGCAATGAACGATGAACCATTAACCATGAACTAATTATATCTTTGCGAAAAATAGAAAATTCAATGCTGCAAGTTAGTTATATCCGTGATAACAGGGAAAAGGTTTTAGAACGTTTGGCCGTAAAAAATTTCAAACAACCCGAATTAGTTGACGAAGTGCTAGCTTTAGACAATGATCGCCGGCAAAGTCAAAATCGTCTCGACGGGGTTTCGGCTGAAGCTAACGCTGCAGCGAAGCAAATTGGTGAGCTGATGCGTGCTGGTAAAAAAGACGAAGCTGAGGCGCTAAAGGCTAAAACCGGATCGTGGAAAGAGGAGATCAAAACCCTTGGTGATGCGCTCACCGCTATCGAAACCGAATTGAATCAAAAATTAGTATTGCTGCCTAACCTGCCGCATAGTTCGGTTCCGATCGGCTTTTCGGCCGAGGAAAATGAAGTAGTTCTGGAAAATGGCAGTAAACCCGATTTACCCCCAAATGCATTGCCACACTGGGAGCTTGCTTCGAAATACAAACTCATCGATTTTGAATTAGGTGTAAAAATTACTGGTGCAGGCTTCCCGGTATATACAGGTAAAGGAGCAAAACTACAACGTGCGCTGATCGCCTATTTTTTGGATGAAGCCGAAAAAGCAGGCTTTGCAGAGGTGATACCGCCTTTGGTAGTAAACGAAGCTTCGGGTTTCGGCACAACGCAATTGCCTGATAAAGAGGGGCAGATGTACTATATCAACGAAGATAAATTATACCTGATACCTACTGCCGAAGTTCCCGTAACCAATCTTTACCGCGATGTGATCCTGAAAGCAGAAGAGCTACCGGTAAAAAACAGCGCCTACACCCAATGTTTCCGCCGTGAAGCCGGTTCTTATGGTGCACATGTTCGCGGGCTCAACCGTTTGCACCAATTTGATAAAGTGGAGATCGTGCAGATCGCCCACCCTGACAAATCCTACGAATTGCTTGAACAAATGAGCCTGCATGTTCAGGGCCTGCTGCAAAATTTGGGGCTGATGTACCGGGTATTGCGCTTATGCGGCGGCGATATGGGTTTTGCATCGGCACTGACCTATGACATGGAGACCTGGAGCGCAGCGCAGCAGCGCTGGCTTGAAGTATCCTCTGTATCAAACTTCGAGACTTTCCAGAGCAACCGTCTTAAATTGCGCTTCCGGAATGCAGAAGGCAAGACCCAGCTGGCTCATACCCTAAACGGTAGCGCCCTGGCATTGCCACGTATCGTAGCAACGCTACTCGAAAACAATCAAACGGAACGTGGTATCAGGATCCCTGATGTACTTGCACCCTATACTAAATTTGAGTGGATAGAGTGATTGGTGATTAGTTAACCTGTGATTGGTTAATTGGTGACTGGGTATTTAGCTATGAATATTAGTTTACAGAATTTTGTAGCCATTATAGTTAATATTTTGATAATAAGCGTATTGAAATATAAGCGTGTAACCTTAATTACCAATCCCTGTGCCTGGCCAATCAATCACCAGTTAACCAATCACCAGTTAACCAATCACTAATCACCAGTTAACTAATCACTAGAAAGCCGCATTCACCAGCAAGTCAGTAATTACCGGATCAAGGATGGAATTAACGTGGTTCAATAGCTCTTTGGTAGGATTGAGCAGTTCGTTTTTATAGATCACGTGGTTAACGCCTAAAATCTTCAGGAAACTATCGATCCTTCGGCTTTGGCTACCTTTAAAACAACAAATTTTGATCTTGTTATAATAGGGATTAGTGCGAATGCGACGTAATATCCGTTCCATATCAGCACTCAGGTAGTCGTAATCAAACACGATCATATGTGGCGCCATTTCGTAAATAGCGGGGAATACTTTATCAACAGAAGTAATATGCCTGATCTGTTTATTGTTAGCCAAAATTTGTACCGAAAAAATATTAGGTGCAACCAGCAACACCCTTTCGGTCTGATAATGTAACATGCTGTATTGGATTACGGATACCTAAAGATATAATCTATATTTCAAATTGTCAAGTGCCTGTTAATCAGTAAAGTAAAAATTGGGTCTTTAGAGAGACGCATTATCCGCAGATCTCATTTCCTTTTTACGCAGAAAAAACACAAAAGTTACGGTGCAATTTCAAAAATTACCTGTACCTGGAAACTTAACTTGATCGGCTTTACATCGATGTCTGAATCGTTTATCATTATTTCACGGTGCACCACGCGATTGGCATACAGCGGTTGATATTGTTGCACATTTACATCGCCTGATTCGCTAATATCAATCGGCCTGCCCAACTTTTCGCCTATGCTACCCAACAGATAATTTGCCTTTTCTTTAGCCGCTAAAAGTGCCTGAATCTTCAATTCCTGCTTTATTTCGGCCATTTTCGAATAATCATAGTCCGCAATACCAGTTTGTTGCACTCCCTTCGGATCTATACCTGCCAATACCTGGCCGATCCGGCTCAGTTCGTGCAGGCGGATATTATATTGCCTGGCTTCAAGGAAATCGGGATTCTTTTTCTTTTGCCACTGGTTATTCCAGCCTGAGATATTATTGATCGTAAAATCTGATTTTGGTATTCCTGCTCGTTTTACTGCATCTTCCAGCTGTGCCTCCAGCTGACCGATGGTGATCTTCTTTTTTCCATCAATATATTCCTGTAACGAAATTGATACGTTGATAATATCAGGCGTTACTTCCTTTTCGGCTATCCCACTTACGGTAATTTTCCGCCGGAAATCTACATTTTGTGCCAGGCATGCTGTACTAATAAATGCAGCGAGGGTGATTAAAATCAACTTTTTCATCATGGTTAAGGTTGCTATTTTTTTAAATAAACGTTTTAAAGATTATTTCGGTACAGGGCATTTTTTCGTGAGATGGTCTACCTTAATATTTAACTGTTCAACACTATCTGCTATATTTGGTTTACTCCGTAATTGATATGACAAAAAACACCCTCCTGTTTTTAACAGCCCTGGCTTTGCTATGCGGTTGTAACAAAAAAACACAAACATCTGGCCCTATTACAGCCGAAGATATCAAAAGCCACATCGCTGTTTTGGCCAATGATACATTGATGGGCCGAAAACCTTTCACTGAAGGAGAAACCAGGGCTATCCGGTACATATCACAACAATTTAAACAGGCAGGACTCGAGCCAGGCAATCAGGGCAGCTATTTTCAGGACGTGCCGATGGTTGAGATCAAGGCTACACCCTCCAAAACTATGGATATCAGCGGTAAGGCCACATTCAGCCTTCAAAGCGGCACTGACTTTGTTGCTTTTAGTCGCCAGGAAAAGGAAGAAATCAGTCTCGATCATACACCCATCATTTTTGCTGGCTATGGCGTTGTTGCGCCGGAATACCATTGGAATGATTATGCAGGTTTAGATGTTAAAGGCAAAATTGTGCTGGTTTTAGTAAATGATCCGGGCTTTAAATCGGGTGACAGCAAATTGTTCAAAGGCGATACCATGACCTATTATGGCCGTTGGACCTATAAATATGAGGAAGCCGCCCGTCAGGGTGCTGCGGGTGTGCTCATTGTACATCAAACAGAACCGGCAAGTTACCCATGGAGCGTAGTAAGCAGCAGCAATTCAGGCTCACGACTCTACTTGCGCCAAGCCAATAAACACTTTGATCGTTGTCAGCTGGAAGGTTGGATCAGTGAAGATGCTGCTAAAAAACTATTGGCTGCTGCCAGTATCAGCGGCGATTTCAGAGCCCTGGCCCGAAAACGCGATTTTAAAGCAGTGCCGCTTGGTGTAAATGCAAAAGTGAGTATCCACAATCAACTCCGTTATTCAACATCGCACAATGTAGTGGGCCTGCTGAAGGGAAGCACTAACCCGAATGAATACATTATTTATACAGCTCACTGGGACCACTTCGGTATAGGCAAGCCCGACGCAAAGGGCGACAGTATATACAATGGGGCGGTAGACAATGCCGACGGCACTGCTACCCTGATCAGTATGGCTAAAGCCTTCGCCAATGCAAAAAACAAACCCAGGCGATCGATCCTGTTCCTGGCTGTGACGGCAGAGGAACAAGGCTTATTGGGTTCAGAGTATTATGCCACACACCCAATTTTCCCGCTTAATAAAACAGTCGCCGACCTCAATATGGATGCATTGGGCAATTACGGCGAGACAAAAGACGTAGCCATTACTGGCAAAGGGCAAAACGAGCTGGATGATTATATCGAAAAATATGCTCAGGAAGACAGCCTTACCGTGGTTGGAGACAGCCGACCCGGAGCCGGCAGCTATTACCGTTCTGATCACTTTAACTTTGCCAAAGTTGGCGTGCCGGCATTGGATATGAACAATGGCCTGATCAGCAAAACCCATGATGCCAACTGGGCCAAACAACATCAGGAAGACTATAATTTACATCATTACCACCAGCCTTCTGATAATTATACGCCTGACATGGATGCAAGTGGCATGGCCCAGGTCGCCAACCTGCTTTACCGTCTAGGTTACGAGTTGAGTAATGAAACTACCTTCCCGGGTTGGAAGGCCGGATCAGAGTTTAAAGAGATAAGGGAAAAATCGATGAGCCATTAAAAAGCAAAAGACAACTGCAACCGCTGCAATTGTCCTTTTGCCGAGTAATAAAGTTTAGGCTCGACACTAACAAAGTACCCTAATTTTATTCGGACCTGCAACCCGTGTTTTCACGGTATTTTTAACTCCAAAACAACACTAAAATGCGAATAAACGCTAATTTAGGCGTTTTAATTTTCGTTGTAGTTAATTTTATATATTTCGGGAAAAGCGCCTATACAACAGATCCAATGATGATCAATGGGTTTTATAGCCAATTTGAGGGACCAGGCTAACAATTGCGCTATTCTTCGACCACTTCACTGTGAGGTGTGGTAGCCTCGGGTGTTGGCTGTTTAAAGTAGCGGCGTTGGTTAACCAGGATCATAATAACACCCGTAGAGATGGCTGCATCAGCCAGGTTAAATATCGGACGGAAGAAAATATATTCTTCTCCTCCCCAAACCGGTAACCAGGAAGGGAAATGCCCGTGCAGAAGCGGGAAATAGAACATATCGATCACCTGCCCGTGAAAAATCGGAGCATAGTGATAAATGATACCGTAAAAAGTTGAATCGATGATATTACCCATCGCCCCGGCAAATATCAGGGCAACACTTAGGATAAGACCACGGTTGTATTTATGCTTCACCAGGAACAGCAGACCATATCCAATAGCGATCACAGCGCCGATCCTGAATAAGGTAAGGAAAAGTTTACCCCAGCTGCCGCCAAACTCCATACCAAAGGCCATGCCATTATTTTCGGTATAGCGAAGCATCCCATGATCACCAAATAAATGGATCTCCTGCTCAGGAACCATATGAAAATGCACCCAAGTTTTGATCACCTGGTCGGCGATGATCACCAATAAAGCAAGCAGAAAGGGCCTGGTATAAGCAGCCTTCATTAATATTGCTTCAGTTTAGCCTCCATGCTTAGCGTGGTATGCGGAACCGCGCGCAAGCGTTCTTTCTGGATCAATTTACCAGTCTCGCGGCAAATGCCATAAGTCTTATTTTCGATGCGCACCAGCGCAGCTTCCAATTGCTCGATAAATTTTTTCTGCCTTGCAGCTAATTGGTTGATAGATTCCTTTTCGAGCGTAGCCGAACCATCTTCTAAAGTTTTATAAGTGCCGGCAGTATCATCTGTACCGTTAGCGTTAGGCGAACTTAACGAAGAAGCCAGCGCATTTAACTCTTCTTTTGCAATACGTAGCTTTTCCAATATCAGTTCTTTAAACTCCTGCAGCTCTACGTCAGAATACCTGGTTTTTTCTGTTTCCTGTTTCATTTATAGTTTAGTTATGAGGGTCAATATTTCCTGTTCGTCAATCGCTACCATGTCACCAATATGAAGATGTTGATCAAGCCTCACAATATCGGCCAGAATTTCGGCGCAAATATAGGATAAATTAATCTCAATCGCTTCTATGATAGCTGTTGAGGTAGTTTTATAATGTACCTGTATACGGTCGGTCACTTCAAAGCCTTTGTCTTTACGCAGGTTTTGAACCCGGTTTACAAACTCACGGGCCAGGCCTTCCTGTTTTAATTCGTTAGAGATATTGATATCTAAGGCCACCGTTAATTTACCGAGGTTAGCCACCTGCCATCCCGGAACATCTTCGGCTATGATCTCCACATCGTTGATTGAAATTTCGAATACGGAACCCCCTATATCGAATCTGATCAATTCGTCCTGTTCAAATTGGTTAAGCTGATCCTGACTGATATTGGAAATTGCCTCTGCAACAGCCTTCATGCTTTTACCCACTTTAGGGCCAAGCGCTTTAAAATTTGGTTTTACCTTCTTTTTTATGAATCCCGAAGTATCCGTAATGTACTCGATAGCTTTGATATTGGTTTCGGATAATATCAGATCTTTCACCAATTCCACCTGCTTTTCGAACGACTTATCTAATATCGGCAGCAGTATCCTGCTCAATGGCTGACGCACATTGATACCAACCTTCTTGCGTAAAGACAAAGCCAGTGACGAAATGTCCTGCGCCAACTGCATCCGTTCTTCCAGTGCCTTATTAACCAATTCCGCACGATATTCAGGAAATTGGGCCAGGTGAACGGATTCAAATGGTTCTTTTTGGGTAACGGCGTTCAAATCACGGTATAACCTATCTGCAAAAAATGGGGCAACCGGCGACATCAGTTTGGCGATGGTATTTAAGCAGGTATACAGGGTTTGATAGGCCGATAACTTGTCTTTGGAATCGTCAGATTTCCAGAAACGGCGGCGGCTTAAACGAACATACCAGTTGCTTAGATGCTCGTCTACAAATTCCTGTATCGCACGGCTGGCTTTGGTTGGTTCGAAATCGGCGTAAAAAGCATCAACATCTTTGGTTAAAGTGTTGAGCAATGAAATGATCCATTGGTCGATCTCGGGCCTGTCTTGTAAAGCCACCTCTGTTTCTGAATAGTTGAATTGATCGATATTCGCATAAAGTGCAAAGAAGGAATAGGTATTGTACAACGTACCGAAGAATTTACGGCGCACTTCATCTAAACCTTCCAGATCAAATTTCAAATTATCCCATGGCGAAGCATTACTGATCATGTACCAGCGCGCAGTATCGGCACCATATTGCTCGATCGTAGAAAAAGGATCAACCGCATTGCCCAAACGCTTCGACATCTTGTTGCCGTTTTTATCCAGCACCAGGCCGTTCGATACCACATTTTTAAATGCTATACCCTTGTTTCCAACTTCGAGGTTTATGGCTTTGATCTCGTCGCTGCATTCGCTCAGCATTACGGCTATTGCATGCAGCGTAAAGAACCAGCCACGGGTTTGGTCCACACCTTCGGCAATAAAATCGGCCGGGTAGGCATTTTTAAATTCTTCTTTATTTTCAAATGGGAAATGCCATTGCGCATAAGGCATGGCACCGCTATCAAACCATACGTCGATCAGGTCCGGCTCGCGCAACATTTTATTACCTCTTGCAGAAACCAGGATCACATCATCTACATAGGGTTTGTGCATATCTGTCAATTTGAAGCCTTCGGGCATAAAACCAGCTTCAATTGATTTGGCTATTTCAGTTTCTATTTCAGCAATCGAGCCTATACATTTTTCCTCAAGACCATTTTCCTCTCGCCAGATCGGTAACGGTGTCCCCCAGTAACGCGAACGCGACAAATTCCAATCCACCAAATTCTCCAGCCAATTACCAAATCGCCCGGTTCCGGTCGACTCCGGTTTCCAGTTGATGGTCTTATTCAGCTCTACCAACTTATCTTTTACGGCTGTGGTTTTTATGAACCAGCTGTCTAATGGATAATATAAGATCGGCTCATCCGTACGCCAGGAATGCGGGTAGCTGTGCTCGTATTTACGCACGTCGAAGGCCTTATTTTCTTCTTTTAATTTGATCGCGATCATCACATCGGTCTCACGGAAACCCGGTGCTTCACGCTCCTCCTTGCTATAATATTCGCCTTTAACATACAAGCCGGCAAAGTCAGTCACCTCGCTTACAAATCGTCCCTGTTTGTCAACCAATGGCACTTCTTTGCGATTTTCGTCAAGCACCATTACCGATGGTACGCCGTTTTCCATACAGGCCCTGAAGTCGTCGGCACCAAAAACGGAAGCGGTATGAACGATACCAGTACCATCTTCGGTGGTCACAAAATCAGCTGGTATAACGCGGAATGCATTTGCCTCCAGGTCGGCATTCGTTACATAAGGCATCAACTGGTGGTAACGTAAACCTAGCAGATCAGTGCCCTTAAAAGATGCTTTTACAGTCCAGGGGATAAGCTTATCGCCTTCTTTGTAATCTTCAAACGAAGCATTTTCTGCTTCAGGTTTAAAATATTTAGCTACCAGTTCTTTGGCAAGCACTACGCTTACCGGTTTAAATGTATAGGGGTTAAAGGTGGCAATTTTAACGTAATCAATATTTTCCCCTACCGCTAATGCGCAGTTTGAAGGCAGGGTCCATGGCGTTGTTGTCCAGGCCAGGATCACCGTGTCCTCCTCAGCATCGGTAAATAACGTGCTGATGAGTGGATGTTGCTGATCGTTCTTCAGATGAAACTGCGCAACGATTGTGGTATCCTTAACATTTTTATAGGTACCTGGTTGATTGAGCTCATGCGAGCTAAGGCCAGTGCCCGATTTCGGCGAATATGGCTGTACAGTATAGCCTTTATACAACATGCCTTTATCGTAAAGCTGCTTCAGTATCCACCAAAGCGTTTCAATATATTCGTTTTTGTAGGTAATGTAAGGATCGTTCAAATCAACCCAATAACCCATTTTTTCGGTCAGATCGTTCCATACATCCGTAAATTTCATTACCTCTTTACGACATGCTGCATTATAATCTTCAACCGATATCTTTTTGCCGATATCGTCTTTGGTGATCCCCAGCGTTTTTTCTACACCTAATTCAATAGGCAAACCATGGGTATCCCAGCCGCCTTTGCGCTTTACCTGGTATCCTTTTAATGTTTTATAACGACAAAATATATCCTTGATAGAACGGGCCATCACGTGGTGGATACCCGGCATACCATTAGCCGAAGGTGGACCCTCGTAGAAAGTGTAAGGGTTATTCGCAGGCCGGCTGGTAATGCTCTTTTCAAAAATGTTGTTCTCTTTCCAGAAATCCAGTACATCCTTGCCGATCTGCGATAAATTTAATTGCTTATATTCCTTGTACATCAATATGTTCCGCCTCAAATTTTAGAGGTCGCAAAAATACGGAATTTTACGATTAAAAGCTATATTAGAGCCATGAAAATCAAATTATTGATAGCGATCGTTAGTGCTATCCTGTTGGCGTTTTTCCTGTTGATTGAATCAAAGGCCACCGATAATTCTGCAACCGACAAATGGGCCAGTTTTGGCATGGGGATGGCATCGGTAATATTTATTAGCAGCAGCCTTTCAGCATTTAGTATTTACCGCAAACAAAATCGCATTAATTTAAAATAACCTACCATTTTATGGGAAAATACCGTTACCCGGTCATCTTATTTATCGTCAGTGCAGTGTTCCTGGTCATCGGTCTGCTTTTTAAAATACAGCACTGGACCGGCGGCAGGTTAATTACAGGCAGTATGCTGATGGTACAGGTTATAGCGCTGGTTTGGCTGGGGGTGATTTTGTATAGGGATGCGAAGAAAGCATAATCGGTTTGTTTGGATTTTGAATAAGACTCACAAAAATTTGATATCTTTATACTATGACTACTTTAATTCTACAAGTTCCCGACTCGCTTGAAGAAAACCATCAGGACACGGTTTCTTTTATTGCTGCCAAATTGTACGAAGCAGGTAAATTATCGTTAGGTCAAGCAGCAGAGATGGCAGGGTTGAACAAAGTCGAGTTTGCCAAAGTTATAGGCAGCTATGGTGTTTCCTTGCTCAATTATTCACTGGAAGATGTAATTGGTGATGTTAAACGCATTTCGTGAATTTAGTGCGATCATTACAGATACACGTTGTTTCATTTTGCTTGAAAAAATTGAAGCATTGCCAATTTTAAATCAACTATTCCATCATGTTGTAACAACCCCAGAAATCGCAAATGAATTCGGCAGGCCACTGCCTGAATGGGTAAAGATATACACGGTTAAAGATTCATTATTACAAAACCAATTTCTTGAAAATGTCGACCTCGGCGAAGCGAGCGCATTAGCTTTGGCATTTGAGACACCATCTTCTCTAGTTATAATTGATGATTTGAAAGGTCGCAAATTGGCGCAGGATCTTAATTTAACTTTCACGGGCACGCTTGGCATCCTAATTTTAGCTAAAAATGCAGGTATAATCCCAAAACTCCGTCCGTTATTTGAAAAGTTAAAAAGTACCGATTTCCGAGTGTCTGACATGTTATTAACCAAGATATTGGATCAGGTGGGGGAATAAGGCAAACGTTGAACTCTTGGGCTTAAATCGAAAATAGAGAAAAAATAATAGCTGAGAACCGAATACCGATCGCTTTATTAAGGGGGGCACCTATGGAGCCCCATTTCCGCCAACCTTTTTCTACAAACAGGTTGCTCCGACGGAGCATTTTTTCAATTGCTGGCGAAATTGATAAGCAAAAGGCTTGCTGCTGTTGTAATTCATATCGCTTCATTAGGGGGGGGGCACCTACGGAGCCCCATTTTTCAATTCATCTTTTCTACAAAGGGGTTGCTCCGATAGAGCATTTTTTCAATTGCCTGTGCTATTGATTGGCAAACGACTTGGCTGAAGATGTCGGGCTTGTCGCTTTATTAAGGAGGGCACCTACGGAGCCCCA
>CAIPDP010000167.1 GCA_903863845.1 uncultured Mucilaginibacter sp.
CTTTATCATCAGGATGTATAAAATCAAATAGGTATTTGCCTATCATCTCCGTTGGATGATATCCTAAAATAACTTCTGAAGCAGCACTGATCTGGACGATACGCCCATCTTCATCGAGTGCGCAAGCCATATCCGGCGACATTTCCATCAGTTTATCAAACCTGAAAAGTGCTCTTTCTGATTGCGAATCGAATACTTTTGTTACCTGCATAATTAAATCTAATTTATACAAATTAATTGTTTAACTAATATATAAATATAGAGGTAGTATGACTTTGGTTTCATTTGCTGCGTCAGCAATAAGATTATAGTTCTAAGCCTAAATCTGTTGGTGAACAGTTATTTGCTACAATTATCAACTTAAAAAGGAATAAAAAAATGACCGCTAACATTTTTAATTATATTTATTTGAGCGCCGGTAAAGTGCTGCGTTATTCAGGCGGCAAGAATTTGATTTTTCTTTTTACGATATATAAATGATCTATTGTGCCTTAATTTTAAAAATAACTTTGCTGGTATATTTTATTTGAAATGTTAGTGTATTATAGCTGATACATAATTTTAGCTATGTTTGTGCGACCGTTAAATAAGGTAAAATACCTGCAAATATTAAATGCTGAGCATCAACGAGATCAAAAAACCTATTGCAGCCGATATTGATGCTTTTGAAGAGCGATTTAAATCTTCTATGCAAAGTTCGGTGCCATTGCTCGACCGGATCACCCACTACATCGTAAAACGTAAAGGAAAGCAGATCAGACCAATGTTCGTCTTTTTTTCGGCCAGTATTTGCGGCGGTATCAACGAGTCTACCCACCGCGGTGCGGCCCTGGTTGAGCTTTTGCATACCGCAACACTGGTGCACGATGATGTGGTTGATAACTCCTACCAGCGTCGCGGTTTTTTTTCGATCAATGCGCTATGGAAAAACAAGATAGCTGTTTTAGTAGGCGATTTCCTGTTATCAAAAGGCCTGCTGTTATCGATCAACAATAACGATTTTAACTTGTTACGTATCGTATCAGAGGCGGTAAAACAAATGAGTGAAGGTGAGTTGTTGCAGGTTGAAAAGGTACGCCGTATGGATGTTGAAGAGCCGGTTTATTATGAGGTCATCAGGCAGAAGACAGCTTCACTTATTGCTTCATGCTGCGCCTGCGGGGCCGCTTCAGCCGGTGCAGATGAAGAGACGGTAGAGAAGATGCGCCAGTTTGGAGAAAAGATAGGTATCGCTTTCCAGATAAAAGACGATATGTTCGATTTTGGCACCGACGATGTGGGTAAACCACTGGGTATCGATATCAAGGAGAAAAAAGTAACCCTGCCGCTCATTTACTCGCTTAATAACGCGCCACGTGCTGAACGAAAACGGATCATCAGCCTGGTAAAAAATCACCATGACGATCCGAAGAAAATTGCCGAGATCATCCGTTTTGTCAATGAAACAGGCGGGCTTCAATATGCCGAAACCCAGATGAAAAAATACCAGGATGAAGCTTTCCAGTTGTTAAACACCTTTCCCGAGAGTGAATCGCGCTTCGCCCTTGAGCAACTGGTACGGTTTACTACCGAAAGAAACAAATAATGTCAAGCGAATTTATTTTCATATCTGGATTCATAGCTTTCATTGTGTCAATGATGGCTGTCGATCTTGGTTTGTTCAGTAAATCTGATAAACCGGTAAGTATGAAACAGGCTGCTCTGATGAGCGGGGTTTGGGTAGCGTTTGCATTGATATTTTACGGGCTAATTCTTCGTTACGGTCACCTTTTACATCATATTGATTCATTTGCTTCATTGCAGCAAATCAACGCCAAAAATTTCCATAACCTTAAGCTGGCGCCGGATGATTTTGCCGGTGATCTGGCGCGTTATCGCCAAAATCTGGGCCTGGAATTTATTACAGGCTACCTGGTTGAGTACGCTTTATCGGTAGACAATATTTTTGTTATGGTGCTCATATTTACGGCTTTTGCAGTAAGTCCGAAATACTACCATAAAGTGTTGTTATGGGGCATTATAGGCGCAGTTATTATGCGCTTTGTGTTTATTTTCGTTGGAGCAGCACTGATCGCCCAGTTTCATTGGGTTTTATACCTCTTTGGAGTGTTCCTGGTTTATACCGGTATTATGATGTTTATTAACCGGAATGAAGAACAGGAAATAGATACCGAAAAGCATCGGGTGGTACGTTTTGCATCAAAGTATTTTGCTGTACACCCAAAGTTTGAAGGGAGCAAATTTTTTGTAAAAATAAATGCCCGGAAAATGATCACACCATTATTCCTGGTGCTGATCATTATCGAGGTTACCGACCTGGTTTTTGCTGTAGATTCTATTCCAGCAATTTTTTCGGTAACGCGCGATCCTTACATTGTTTTTTTCTCCAACATCTTTGCTATAATGGGCCTGCGGTCGATGTTTTTTTTACTTGTTAATGTCATCGATAAATTTCACTATCTCAAAACCGGGCTGGCAGTTTTGCTTGCCTTTATCGGTTTGAAAATGCTTGCAGGTGAATATGCAGCAAAGGCCGGACTAACTACCAGCGTTTCACTTTTGATCATATTGGCTATTTTGAGCATTAGTGTGATCGCTTCTTTGTTATTTCCTCAGCAGGA
The DNA here is from genome assembly GCA_903863845.1 of uncultured Mucilaginibacter sp. GTDB lineage: Bacteria > Bacteroidota > Bacteroidia > Sphingobacteriales > Sphingobacteriaceae > Mucilaginibacter. The sequence continues at coordinate 2,622 of CAIPDP010000167.1, forward strand.
AATTGAATGAAAACATATCCAAACTTGCTTGTGTAATCAGCAGGTAAGGAAAACGAATAGTTCTTGTTTGGTTATGTTGTCGTTTGCTGACTTCCCGACTAAAATATTAACTTCGCTACATGCATTGGTTTGATCTCAGCGGGTTTAAGTTTACAGTATTTTCTGTACTGGATATTTTCCTGCTGGCCATCATTATATATCAGTTGTATAACCTGATACGGGGTACAATTGCAGCCAATATCTTTATCGGCCTGGCGCTGATCTACATACTCTACTTTATTGTACCCGAATCCAAAATGCCGCTTTTGGCGGGCATTCTCAAAAAAGTAGCCGATGTAGGGATCATTGCGGTCATCATCTTGTTCCAACAGGAGATAAGGCGGTTTTTACTGCTGGTAGGTAAAAACGCTTCGCTGCAGCGTAATAAAGCCTGGTGGCGTTATTTTTTTGGTAAATCGGAAGCCGAAAAGGATAACTACGCGCGCATCAAACCCATTATTGATGCCTGTAAAAGTCTCAAACAAACACGTACTGGCGCGTTGATCGTTTTCGCTAAATATTACGATGAGCAATTTTATCAGAACAGTTGCGAAGTACTGGATTCTAAAATATCAAAGCGTCTGCTCGAAAGCATATTTCAAAAAAACAGCCCTCTGCATGATGGCGCTGTGGTGATATCGGAAAATAAGATCAAAGCTGCGAGTTGTATTTTACCGCTGACTGATAAGACTGATCTGCCGCTGCAATTTGGCCTCCGCCATCGTGCCGGTATTGGCGTTACCGAAAATAATGAAGCCACAGCGATCATCGTATCCGAGGAAACCGGCGAGATCTCGTACGCCCGACAAGGCCGGGTTAAAATGAATATCGGGTTTGCTGAATTGGAGAAATTGTTGAATAAGGATTTTTAGATCAGGGAGTAAACAAATTCTCTTTATCCGCCGGATCAACCACCTCAATCTTTTTCAACAGCATCGTATATCTGGTATTCCCTTCGGTAAGTTTAGCAATCGGCATCCTGTCACTGCTTTTTAGTTTTACAACGGGCATATTGCTCATAAATGGTTCGGCAATAACTGTTTTATTCAACTTGAAATGTTTTAATTGGCTATTTATATCAGGCATCAGAAAAAATTTGCCGTAAACTGTTGTATCACTCTTTTTGAAACCGTTGAATGGATTAAAAAAGCCTGAATTGATTGAGTCGACAGGTTTCAGTAATAATGCTTGCGCCCGAGCCTGACTCACGCTTGCAATTATAATCGTTATCAATAGAAACTTTTTCATCTTCGGATTGTGGTGTACTAAGTTAAGCAGCCCATCTGTAAAAAAATGTTAAAAAATTTGGTTGGACTGTTAAATAACATTTTCTGCACGCTTCTGGTCTGTTTCCAGTCATCTTTTTAAGTATTGCATTTTCTGTGACCATCATCATTTTTTGCATGGTGCAACATCATTTTATGCCTCGTCTTTACCCAATATTTTTACCCTAACAAAACAATATAGCATTATGAAAAAGATTTCCACTCCAAATTACTCCGCTACTGCAATAAAGCGGATCGTTATGACAGCGTTTATTATGCTTACATTCATCGTTATAAACTCTAAATGCCTGGCTCAGGCAAAAGCGCCGTGGGTATCCCCCAAAGCAGCACAGGACGTAAAGAACCCGATTGCAGGTGACAAAGCAAGTCTGGTTGATGGTAAAAAACTATATACAACTAATTGCGCTCCCTGCCACGGTGATAAAGGTCGCGGAGACGGGCCAGCAGCTGCAGCTCTAAATCCAAAACCTGCCGACCACTCTTCCGCAACGGTACAAAGTGAAAGCGATGGCTCACTTTATTGGAAACTTTCTGAAGGCAGGAATCCTATGCCAGCTTATAAAGCTATCCTGAATGAACATCAGCGTTGGGCATTGGTCAATTATATCAGAACCCTGGCCAAAGGCAAAAAGTAATTTCCACCATATTATTTTTCACTTAAACTATAAATCAATGAAACGGATAAATAAAATCGGCTATTGCCTCGGTGCTATTATGCTGATTTTGCTATCGTTCAACACAGCAAAAGCGCAGCAAACTACTGCTGACTCCGCTTTGCTGGGAAGGATAGCAATACTCGAACAGCAGGTTGCTGATCAAAAACCAGGCGAGAGCCATTTTATGGTTGCTGGTTTAACAACCTTCGGTTATGTAAGTAGCAAAACTACCTTTACAGCCCCAGGTGCTATGGGCCAGATTACACGGGCTAACAGTCTGGGAGATGCCGACCATTATGAGTTGAGCCCAATGTTTCTGTTCCGCCATGGAGATAACCTATTGGTAGAATTTGAACCTTCTTTTGACGGAAGTAACTTAGGCGTAAACTGGGCAAATATCTCTTATTTTGCCGCCCCTGGTTTGGTGGTGCATGCAGGGTATTTTGTAGTTCCTTTTGGTATTTACAATAAAAAGTTAGCTGCAGGCTGGATCGATAAACTGGCTGGTGACCCAGCAGGAATTGATTTACCAGGCTCAGATTTTGGTATCGGTTTTAGCGGTGGTTTTCCGCTGGGCGATATGAAATGGGGATACGATGTAAGTTTGACCAATGGTTTGCAATTGCTGCCTGATGGTGAGCTGCAAAACGCCGGAATTGTTGACAATAATAAAGGCAAGATGCTCAGTGGCCGTGTATCCCTCTTGCCATTTTCCAATTCAAGCCTCGAGATCGGCGTATCTGCTTTGCACAGCAATGCGGGCGATGCCGGATCGACTTTTACCAGCGCCAATGTAACAATGTATGGTGCCGACATCAATTTTGTAAAAACCTTCAGTCCGTTTTTGGTTAACATCAAAGGCCAATACAATAAGATCAACGTAACTCCGCAAACTTATACCAGTCCGGTTGATTCATCCTTATTTTCATATAATAATGTTACTTCTTCGGCATTTGCCCAAATTTCGGTGCGCCCTGTTGGATCTGATAGCTTTCTGAAGAATTTCGAGGTGGCCTACCGCTATTCAAATTATACTACGCCAGCAGGCTCGGCATGGGGTCAAAACTTTCACGAGAATGATTTTGGTCTCGACTATTGGTTAAGCTGGAGAACCGTACTTAAGTTTACTTATGCACAGTCCCGTTCATTGAGCACATCATCCGTAACAGCTGGTGGTACACCTGGCCTAACGAATATCAACAGTTTATATCTGCAATTTTCGGTAGAATTTTAAAAAGCATAGACATGAAAAAGATAAAGACAAGAACCCGCGGCTGGATAATGATCATAGGAATGATCGCTGTTATAGCCCTGATATTTACCAGCTGTGCTGAAAATGAAAAGATAGCTGCTAAGAGCGGCGCACAGCTTTGGGCCGAGAATTGCCAGCGTTGCCATAATACGCCATCGCCTTCAGCATTTTCGCACGAGCAATGGAAAACAATCGGCATGCACATGCAAACCCGTGCACAGTTAACAGATAAAGAGCGCCAGAAGATTGTTGATTTTTTATCGCAGTAAATTAGTCTTCTGCAATAAATAATATTAGCAATGGCTCCGAGCGATCGGGGCCTTTTTTGTCTGAACCGGGATTTGTAGGTCCCGATAGCTAGCGGGATTATTCATTGCGCTGATGCCTAAAAAAATATCATTGCGAGGAGTCAGCGGAGGGTTGCGCTCTTAGGGGCAACGTGGTAATCGCAAGGAGGTAGGAACGCGCTAAAGTCTGAATCAGAATTTACAGAATTAAAGAATTAACAGAAATCAAGCTATTCCTGATCCCGATAGCTATCGGGACCTACGAATCGTGGTTTAAACAGCTTAAGGGCGTTCCCTTCGTTCCTCGGGTCGGTCCGCTTCAGGCTGACGGTATTCGCTATTGTCCCTAACGCTATTGTCTGAATCAGAATTTACAGCATTTAAGAATAAGTAGAATTCAAGCCCTTTCTTAAATACTAATCTCGTACGAACTGGATCACAAAATTAAAGAATAAGCGAAATTGCCCTGAGCTATTTTTCTTAAACGCTGTGCGCGGGATGTCACCCTGAGCCTGTCGAAGGTGCGTGTGTAAGGCCATAAAAGGCAATTTAGAACACCCAACAAAAAAGTCTCGAGACTACCGATAATTTTCGGGGTGACTCGAGACTTAAGACGATAATTAACCTGCGGCTTTTATTCTGTTTCCTGCCCTAGTTTTTTGATCCGGAATATATTCTGCACCAACAGGATAAGCGTTAGCCAAACAGCAATGATGATACCTCCTGAAACAATAATCAACCAGATCGGTGCCTTATCGCGGGTAGCAAAGAGTGTCCGCTCATTGAAGTTACTTACAGGAATGAATTTAGCACCCCAGGGCACCGTTTTTTCTACAGCAATATTACCAAACTGATCATTATCTTCAACCTTGGCAACCAGTACAATATTGCCTTTTGAGTCGCCCGGAATACTGTCGCGTTTAAAGTCGGCAGCAGCCTGGCCGGTTGAATCGGTTGTAAAAGTTGGGGTCTCATTAACGGGAAGATCAGCACCCAGACGTTTTACGCCAAATTTAACGTCGACACCTTTCACCGGTACCCAGGTAGTATCATTTAACTGAAATACCTTGGCAGTGATCGTTTTATCGCTTGTGCTGATCTCGATCTTCGCTTTTGCTACAGTAAGATCCGCTTTGGCCGATTCATATTTCTTGTTGCCATCAAAGGTGGCCAAAAATGTATGGGTTTTTGAGCTCTTCCATTCGGATTTTAACGAAGGCGGGATAAAAGCAAAACCCTGGCCATTTTCGTCGGTAATTATGTTCCCGATCACTGTTCCTGAAGAGTCTTTGCTCAAAAACAACTTCAAAGGTATTCCCGCTGCGGGCTTGAACCTTCCATCAACCTTGGTTTTTACCATCGCCGAAATATGCGGCAGCTGATTATTTACTTCAAAATAGCTAAGTGTTATACTTAAGCTGGCTTTTTCCGCACCTTGCGAAAAGCCTTTATTGGCCGATAGCAACAACATAACCGCTATTGAGCCGGCAAGTAGTTTATTTAACAGTTTCATGGTGTTCATCTAAAGTTTCCTGGATAGGGATTATTGGGAATATCCTGCAAAGAATGGTTATGATCAGCATAGTTCCGGCAAGAGATGCCATCGAAATTGCCCATTCTTCCCAGCTTGGGAAATAATGCTTGTACATTTGCGGAACATCATGCATTGGCATAAACGGATGCAGCAGGGTAGGGGTAACAATTAAATAACGTTTAAACCAGGCACCTACAACAACCATAATACCCACTATAAACATTGGCAGGGGCTTTCGTCCCGATTTAAACAGTAATATGATGATAGGCAATATGATGCCGGTTAAAATTGCGAACCAGAAGGTAAGCGCAAATGAACCTGAGAAAAGGTCATTCAGATATCCGGCTTCTGATTCTTTCATTTTAAAGAACGGAGTCAAAAATTCATTGACATTGAAGTAGAGGTACAGGAGACACAGAAGCACCAGTACGCGTCCCATTTTGTCGAAGTGATCTGGTGTGATATATTTTTCGAGGTGATACCAGGTCCGGAATATATACATTGCGACAACAACGCTTCCAGCACCAACCAGAAATGCACCGGCAATAAAATAGGCGCCAAAGTTGGTGCTGTCCCAGCCTGGGCGGTAGGTTGTTGCAAACAACCAGGAAGTTACGGTGTGAATTGTAAAAGCAACGGGTATAATCGCCACGCATAGCGCGTTGATAGCCTTTTTGCTTAATAAATACTGTTTGTGGCTACCTTTCCAGAACGAGCCGAGAAAGCTATAAAATTTATGTAGCCCCGGTCCTGATTTTTCTTTGAAGCGCAATAAGATTTTGATATCGGGCAATAAAGGATAGTAAAGCAATAACAGACTTATAAAGAAATAGGTTGTGATTACGATCACGTCCCAGATAATAGGCGACTGGATGCGGCCATAGAGAAATAAATTATAAAATCTTTCCGGGCTACCCATGTCGACGATGATGATCACTGATGCAAAAATGATCGCTCCAACAGCTATCATTTCGGCAATTCGCGTTAATGGGGCACCCCATTTAACGCCTGCCAGCCTGAATACCGCTGTGATCAATGAGCCTACAAGGCTGATAGCAACGAAGAATACGAAATTTGATATATAAATACCCCAGGAAACATAGTCTCTCATATTGGTTACTACCAGACCATATCTTAACTGCCGATAGTAGGCATAAACACCAACGAGGCAGATGGCTACTAAAATTCCGACCCATATCCTGCCACTGGTTTTAAATTTCCTTGGAAGCAGGTCTTGAATAATTTGCTCCCCTTTTATTGAATTTTCCACCGTTAATTATTTAAGGTTAACTATTTTGTGTCTTATCATTCTCCAGCCCCGATTCAAACGGGAAGTTCCGGCCTGCAGGCGGCAGGTAATAAACACTTGGTTTGGTGCCCAGGTCTTCCATCAGGCGATAGCCGGCTTTATCTTTTATCAGATCACTGAATCTAAAGGTATCGGCACCATTGGTAACCGAATCTTCGTTCAGATCGCCGTAAAAGAAGGTCCCGTTAGGACAGGCTGAAACGCAATGCGGCAACATTCCCATCCTGGTCATGTCGGCACAGAAATCGCATTTACCTACTGTTCCTTTTTTCTGCGGGATACTGGTTTCGGCAGAGTAAGGCTGATTGGCAACTGCTGCAGGAAGATCAGGTTCACCCCAATTAAATACCCGGGTTGAATAAGGACAAGCGGCCATACAAAAGCGGCAACCAATACACCTGTCGCTATCTATTAGCACTATTCCATCTTGTCTTTTAAATGTGGCATCCACCGGGCAAACTTTTACGCAAGGTGGCTCATCGCAATGCATACAGGTGGTTGGTTCCCAATAGGGAGCCGTGTGCTCTGCTCCTTTCATGGGGTTAACCTTTATCCAGTTATGTCCCGGGTTGAGATCGTGGGCAAAGTTGCAGGCTGATTGGCATTTTTTAAGGTTTTTGCACCTGGAAAGGTCTATCACCATTACAAACTTTTTGCCGGGGATACCGATCCTTGCTTCTGCATTGGAAACATCGGGCAAGTGTGGTACCGGTTTCAAAAACGCTTCGTCCACTTCGATCACATCACCATCTACAGAAAGCAGTTTAACTTTTTTCCCCGATGCCTGTACGCCATCCGCGCCGGCTTCAAAAGGATCTTTTTTAGGGTTACATCCCGTTGTAAGACCGGCTGCCACCAGGCCTGCTAACAGAAAGTCCCTTCTTGAATTATTTTCTGGTTCCATTTCTTTTCGTTTGATAGTATTAATCAGGCTATTTTTTGATCCAGTTTTGCAGATCAGTATTGGATGCTTTTTTCCGGTTTACATTTATCAGCGACTCGTCGATTTCAACTAGCCTGCCATCCTGGGTAAGCATTTTTACTGTTTTATTTTTACCGATATTTTTTGTCTTTTTGCTGGAAAAAAGTGACCAGCCACGGTAGCCAGCTATCGCTGCGAACGCCGATGCTATGCCGATCCTGGCAACAAACTTTCGGCGCGAAGCGAGTACAACTGGCACTATTTTTTTATCGCTTTCCATATACTTTATTTTTCTAATTTGTGTAAATCTATGCCTCTGACGGTTCCTAAACCATGATTTAAACCACCATAAATAGTGATTAAGATCACACAAGCTAGTCGGGTTTGATTGGAAATGAGAAGAAAAAAAAGGCCCGAACTTTATCGGGCCATTAAACTTATTTTTTGAGGGTTCTTATAAAATTTACAAGGTTCCAGATATCCTCTGAATCCGGTATTTTCTTCTTGAAGCTTGGCATATCATCGCGACCCTCGGATATTTTATAGTATAACGATCCGTCGGATTGTGCCTGCAGTGAAGCTTTTGTCATATCCTGAGGTTGCGTTTTTAACTGGGCTGCTTTGCTGCCATCTCCCAAACCAGTTTTTCCATGGCATGAAGCACAATGCAGGTTCCAGAGAGATTTGCCCGCAGCAAGAGATTCTTTGTCTGATTTTACCGGGTTTGTAGTTTTGGCATTTTTATCAGGCACTGGCCATGGCTTGGTTTGTTGTACCAGCGTAAATGCGAAGCTTGCCATACTAACTGTTAGTACAGAAGTTGCCATTAATAGTTTACTTTTCATTTTTTTTAATATTTGTGTTTATTGTTAAGTTGATTATTGAGGAATTAGTTTTAATTTAAATTTAGCGTTTTAGAAGTTCCATAATCTGGAGATGTTAAATCCTAACACGAATTGTCCGGTCCTGAAGTTATTTTGATTGAACAAAACATTATTCTGAGGCATGAGGGAGCTGTAGTTGCCAAAGAATATTTCGAAATCGTGTCCGCTGGTTCTCATTTCTATCCCAAAGCTGATATCGGGACGCGGATTGTTGGCAGGATTTTGTGTAATTGGCTGATCATAGTTAACTATAATAGATGAACCCTCTGATATTTTATACCTGGCAGATGTTGCGATCAAAAAGTTATCGTTTTTGTAGATCTGCTGTACAGTTCCGGCAGCGTCCAAATATCCTGGCAGGTTATTAAAATGTGCCAGAGAAGGAGCTATCTGAAGTGAAAAATTTTCGCTGAACTTACGCGCCACTATTAACTGGTAAAAATAGCTAAAGCGATCACTTGTGCTTACAAACAGTGTCGTGTTGTCTTTGGCACGGGTATCCATCATCGCATTACCATAAAGTGTTACACTAAACGGCAATGTGTTGTCGCGCGTTTGTTTTAGCAAGGCGTATTTCAAATTCCAGTCAACCTCCATCTTTTCATTGGTGGCATCAAAACCAACCTGCAGGTTATTGACAGGTGTATAACTAAAGCCTAGTTTCATGGTTGCAGAGGCGAAAAGGCCGAACAGGTCTTTAAAGCCATGATCCACAGCTCCAAATCGGTGTTGAATATCAAATTCGAGTGTTCCTTTAATAGGCACCATTACGGTTTGGTTATCAATAATATAGTTGCCATCAAAAGTATTCTTCGTGAATGATTTCTTTTTTACTACAGGTGCAGCTGTAGTTGTATCTTGTGCTATGGAAGGACGTTTTACCGTGGTGTCTTTTTTGGCAAGGGTGTCTTTAACAGACAAGCTTTGGGCCATCAAATTCCCAGCACTTACACAAAACACAACAACCATGCATGCCCTGATTATGCGGGTATTTGCCATGATGCATTTATTTATTTTTTTCATGAGTCTCAATTTTTAATTGTTTTTAGCACCCTGTTTTATCCAGGCAAGCATCAGACCGTTAATATTTGACGGATTGTTTGCACTGCCGGCGGGCATGCTAATTGCTTCTTTTCCGGTAAGCCATAAATACACTATACTGCTCTCAGGAGTGGCTTTGTTGACAAAATTGCCCCCTATTAGTGTTGTATATGCATTTGCTGCGGTTAGGTCGGGCGCTATGGCTCCGTTATGGCAACCACTAATGGCGCAGCTTTTTGTAAGTATTGGCTGGAGGTCCTTGGCGAAGCTTACTGTTTTAGTTACTGCAGGCGAGTTGTCAATAACAACTGTTGTGTCCTTGGTGCAACTATATAACAGAAGCATTGACTGGGTAACCAGAATCAATCCTACTATGATTATTTTCTTTGACATGGTCTTATTTTTAAGTGACAGAACAGGCCAATTGCTTATTTCTTAAAGTGTAATGTTAAACCGGGCATTACTGCGTGTGCAGTATTAGCTTTATTAAATACAGCTATCCCAAAATCCACATCAGTTAGTGGTGAGAAATCAACATCCTGTTTGGTTGCTACATCGGCTGTAGTTAATGCTCTTTTTAATTCCATTACCCATCCTTTGCCATTGTAAATCGCCTTAAAAGGTATGTCACTTCTTCCACCCTGGTATTTTTCCATAATCAATCCAGGGATGGCTTTTGGTCCAACACCGATAATGTTTCCATTACCGTCCAAAGTAGTTACGTAATCGCTGCCGCTTGTAGGGTCTATTGTTTTTCCGTCTGAAAGTGTTAAAACGCCATTGGCATCAACCGCGGTTACAAGAACGGCAGGAGTGGTTCCATCTTCAGCTGTTACAGTGGTTAAAGTTGTAACTTTTGCACCAGCAGTAATACTGGGGGTTAACAATGCGTAACCATTTGATTGTCCTTCAACTACCCAGGCTGGTACTGTGACACTTGTATTTGTACCTGTAATTTTTAAAGTTTGAGTATTTGTAATAGATCCCGGAACGGCAGAATAGGTTGGGATTCCTGCAGTAATACTTGTAATAAGTGCTCCGTCAGAGTGCCGTCCGTTTGCATTCAATTGTCCGTTTGCCCAGTCTATGTAATCGTCATCCGCAAACCCATAGGCTTGATCTTGCATTAAATGTATATGCCATAAGTCGGCTTTTTCTTCTGGTCCGTTAGTAAAGTGATTGCCACCTGCTCTTGCGGGCACAGTAACCAGTACCGGTGGATTTACGTGGTTGTTGATAGAGTCGGAAGCCGGATTTAAGTGGCAGGTTGCATAACAACTTTGTGAAGCAAACAGGGCGATTGAATTGTCAATATTCCATTGAAAACCAAATTTGTCTTCATTAAACGGTATACTTGAAATGTTACCGTTGTTATCAAAAGTATAATTACTTGATTGTCTGGCCCACAATTTGGTCGTTGGATTGTAAGCAACTGGTGTGTTTAGCAAACTTTCGTCCGGGTCGTCCCATTCAACCAGAAAGTAGATGTTGTTTGCATCATACATTGAACGCATAGTTACATTGTAACTCAGCCCTATATAACCCGCAAAAGTTCCGTTGCCTGGGTTCGGCACTGTAGCGGTTACCTCTAATTTTGGAACATTGTTCCACGACGGGTCAATTACGCCGTCAATGGTCGGAGCAGTGCTTGTTTTAACAGATGTTAAAATTGAAGATGTACTGCCGGTTGATCCTGTTGGGATTATAACCTGATCTTTTTTGGTACAGCTTACAACATATCCCAGTAAACATACCAGAGTTGTAATGACCCATATTTTTTTTCCTTGTAAAAGTTTCATAACTAAAAAATTTGTTGAGTAATAATGTTTGATATTAAATCGTATAAAATTGTTGCGGTGAGTCTGGAAGAATTTAAAATGAAAAGGATATTTTTTTTGATTTGATACAACAACAATTACTTGGATCCATTGTGATTTTTGCCGTGGTAGATGCTTTATCTTTATCGAGATGCCGACCGCTTTTCCTCGGCATTTTAAATTCCAGGGCATGGATTTTCGTTGTAAAAACCCCTTAGCCAGGTATTTCTCTTATGGAGGTGAATGGGTAGAAAATACCAGGCCGCTAGCGAATTTCCATCCTGATGGGGGTTTTTCAGGTAATGTTTGTTCATTCGTATCCATAAATATAGTTCCTTTGTTTTGGGGGTGAAATTAAAACTAAGGCTGTTTATGGAACATGATACAAGACAAGTAAAATAGTGACATGAATCACAACCTAATGGATGACTATATTGTTGAATGTTAGATATTTAAATCTAAAAATAGTCTGATTTTAGAGCAATCAGACCGTATTTCCGGAAGGTTTTAGGTTATTTCAGTTGGGTTTTTAATAACCCAATATCGTCGATAAATAGTGGCTTGGATCCACCAAGTAAAAAGGCATTTTTGATTTGAAGGAATATTGGTCCATCGGGATTTTTAAAATACTTTTTAAAATGGATCAAAATTTTATCACCCTTGTCAATGCGCCCAGTCTCTTTGTGCGAACCAATTACCTTTTCGATCACAACTTTTTTGGTTAAGTCAGATGGTCCGTTATTTTTTTCACCAATATTAATTGTATTAGCCATAAGGTTAATCGCGAAATCATCATGGTTAACAATTAATAGGTCAGCATAAAGTGTGTCTTTTTCGCAATAGCTGGTCATCCAGATGTTTAATCCGGTAAGGGCTAGCTCATGCGGTGCAATAAACACAAATGGGGTTTTAGTTAATTTAAGTGTTTCAAGATATTTGCGTTCTTGTTGATCGAATGCTGATGCTGTATTGAATGCATAGCCAATAAAAGAACCTGGGTGTTTGCTAATATAGGACTTAAAAATATCGGGGGGTAATTGAGCTATCATGTCCACTGAAGATGCTTTGTTATTACCCTGTTGCCTGTAAAAAACAGAAACCTTGTATTTTGCTTTAATAGGACCTTGTTTGCCGGTCAATTGGAATACTTTGATATCGTTGACAGGCTTAAAGCTTGAAGAAAGCATTATATCTTGTCCCGGTTTAAGGCTCACTTGTTTAATATTTCCTTTAATAGGAAAGGTTTGTAAGCCACCATCGGCGTAGATGGTAATTCCGGTAATTTCGATAATTTTCGAACCAGTATTAATCAGTTTAAGATCTGCATTTACCTCTTGAGTGTTGACGTCTGCGGAAAGTAAAAGGTTGGCAATAATATAATCGGAATTTTGATTTACCGGAAGGTATTTTAGTAAACTATGGCTTTCACCAGGTTTTTGGCCAAATGTCGACCAAGCAGTAATGCCGACCAGGAGTATAGCGGAAAAAGTTTTAAATACTGCTTTCAAAAAGATATTCATGATATTATTGGCCAATAGAATTTATAAAACCAAAGGCTTGATTTGTCAAGCCTTTGGTTTAAGCGTTCCAATTATGATTTTTTTAAGGTACGCATATAGTTAACTACACTCCATAGGTCTTCAGGATCTGAGATCTTTTTCTTAAAACTAGGCATGTCATCGCGACCTTCTGATATTTTATAAAAAAGTGAGCCGTCTGACTGTGATTGCATAGCTGAAGTAGTCAAATCCTGTGGTTGGGTTTTCAATTGTGCAGCTTTACTGCCATCTCCTAAACCCGTTTTGCCATGGCAGGAAGCGCAATGCAGATTCCATAATGATTTACCGGTTGCTAACGATTCTTTGTCAGATTTGACCGGGTTTGGTGTTTTTGCATTTTTTTCAGGAACAGGCCAGGGCTTTGTTTTTTGAACAATGTTTGTAAACGCGAAGCTCACAATGCTTAAAGCGATAAGTGTGGTCGCCAGTGTTAGTTTACTTTTCATTTTGGTTTTGGTTTTTATGTTGTTCATTGATTTCTTTATAGACAATTGATATTCGAATTTGTGATCAAACATTTATTAATTCCACAAACGTGTTATGTTGAAACCGATCAGGAATTTTCCTCCTTTAACCTTGCCACCGCCAGTTTGGGTATAATCAAAAGGACTATTGGTATTGAACAGAGCATTCTTTCCCGGATTCAGCAGTGAGTAGTTACCCATGAAGAGTTGGAAAGTGTGACCGCTGGTGCTGAATTCAAATCCGAACGAAAGATTGGGGTTAGGATTGTTTGTTGGTTCTTTTGTTAGCGGCTGATCGTAGTCGATCAATAAAGCTGTGGCATCACCTAATTTGTATCTTCCTGCAACAGATATTGCAAAATGATCATGCTTCATTTCCTCAAAGATGGTACGTCCTGTACTGTCATTTTTAGTCAGGTATCCTGGTACAGCATTTTGGTGTGTAATGCTTGGTGATACCTGGATGGACAAATTGTCAGTAAATTTCCTTGCTATAATGATCTCGTTGAACGAAAGGATACGATCGGTGTAATGGCTAAATAAACTTTTGGTCGGATCGGCCCTGGTATCAAGCGATAAGTTACCGTAATAGGTGATACTTACCGGTGATTCGCCTCTGGTTTGTTTGATGATCGCGTATTTTGCGCTTCCATCCCAAAGTTCATCATACTTCTCAAAACCCAATCCAAGGTAAAGGTTATTAATTGGTGCATAGTCAACCCCGATCCTGATATTGGACGAAGCGTACAATCCCCAAAAATCACTATAGCCATTGTTAACTGTACCAAACCGGTGTTGAATATCCATTTCAAAGGTCCCTTTTACAGGTACCATTACCGTTTGATTGTCAATTATCCAAATACTTTGAAAAGTATTTTTTACCGGCTTGGCTTTGGCCGGGATAACTGCATCTTTTGCTGCAGCAGTAGTGTCTTGTGCGAAAGCTGTTGTCTGCATTAGTAGCAGGCAGGCTACAAGGCACACGCCTGTTGTCAGCAAACGTTTTCCAATATTTATTGTTAGTTTCACGTCTTTAGTTTTAAAGTCCATTAATTATTCATTGCGCCAGTTCTGATCCAGTCATAAACTTTTTGCCGGTCAGAGGCAAGGGGCATGTGTTCTTCCATGTTCCCGGTGATCATTTGATAAAGAATACTTTGATTTGGGAATAAAGTATTTACAAAGCCACCGTTTACAAGGCTATTGTAAGAAACTGCTGTCTCCAGATCTGGCGTTTGTGCACCTGCCACATGGCAACCTGATTTTGCACAATCAGTATTCAACAAAGGGGCGATATCCGTTTTATAGCTATACTGTTTTGGAGGTGCGTTAGGGTCGGCACCGGCAACCGGTAGAACAACATCTTTATAACACCCTGTTATGCCAATCCCCAATACCATCAGGAGACCCGCAAATATGATTAGTCGTTTCATCTTAATTTAGTTTAGGGCTATTTGTTATTAAAGTTTGCGTTAATTACTATGTCAATTTTGTCGGCAGTTTCGGTGCTTACTATACCGAAATCGGCCTTGTTAATTTGAAATGCCAGTGTTAGCCCAAAATCACTGTAAGTTCCGGCAGGAACTACCGCTTCAGGTACATAGGTTAATTTGCCTGTAATTGATTCTGTAATTGGCGCGGCCAGGCCTCCCTGCCATGTGAAATTAAACACTACTATATAGTCATTGCCAGCGGGGTCAAAGGTCACCGAAGTAGTTTTGATCTGGGCTACATTTGTAACAGTAAGATTTTGTGTTCCCGGTACAATTTTAGTTGTTGCAAGGGTAGTGATCAAACAGCCTCCATCTCTTGCGGGCTCGCCTGTATTTACTTGGTTTATTTGAACGTAGCCTGCGAAATGTGTTTTATCTGGCTGGTTTTCATAGAAAGCCCAGGAAGTATCAGGAAGTGGTTGTGCTGCAGTTACATAATTCTGTAATTTGGTATTGTTGCTAAGGTCTGCTACACCGAACTGATTAAACTTTCCGGTCAGATCAGCACCTACTTCCAGGAATGGTGTTGACCAGTTAACTGCACTGTGCACTTTGTCAAATTTCCACTGGGTTGTATCGCCAGCGGTTAAACCAGGAAGGTGGATATGATTACCCCTGGTAATTTTTACAGCAGTTGAAACTGCAGCAGGTAAAACCTGATCTTTATGTGTGCAACTTGAGATGATGCCATATCCGCTAATGATAAGCAGAATGATCATTAGCAATTTGTTGTTAAATCGTTTCATAATGAGTAGTTTAATTTAAAATCCTTTGTTAGATATTTTGCACTAAAGTATCCCGAAGTTGTGGGAGACCACATGACAGCAGGCAGAAAAAATGATGACTGTTGTCAGACAATAATCTGCCTCCAGGCACATTATGAAATATGAAGTATCTGTAATTCGACTATAAAATCAGCTCTATAAAAAACAAGTGAATTCAACAAAAAGACTTTTTGACGGGTATCAAAACTGGCTTAAGGCGTAGTTCAGCTTTTCGCTTTTTTTTTGGAAAAGTTGTAGAAGAAAAAAATAGTTGTTAACACCAGCAAAGTGCAGCAGTTTAACAGCAAGCTGAATGAATAAACTTTCATATCATTTTGAACAATAACATTACCGGTTGAGAACTGCTTAAAGAGATCAATTAATATCAGGGCGAAAAATGCAAAGCTATGTATAAGTGTCAGTTGGTTTTTTTTTCTAAAAACGGGTAGAAAAAAAAGGATGGCTAATAAAGCCCAAATTACCAAATAGGGATATTGTATATGGCTTTTGATATTTGCCAGCGAATAGTCGGGGTACAAATTTTTTAATTGTAAGCCAAGGTAAAGAATTCCAAGCAATGCATAACTAAATGGTAAGCCGGGTATTAGAAAGCTGACAAAACTTTTTTTGATTTTTGTGTTTCCTGCGATAACATAGCTTATAGCATATACCAATGGGTAACCTGAAAAAAAAGCTATCAGTTCAAGTTGCTGCAAATAGGCCAAAAAACCATCGTTCATGTAAAAAGGACTAAATCATTATCGGGGTTAAATATCGGCAATTACAACCATTCTGAAGTATTGGGATTATTTTGAGCAAC
This sequence comes from uncultured Mucilaginibacter sp., assembly GCA_903863845.1. GTDB lineage: Bacteria > Bacteroidota > Bacteroidia > Sphingobacteriales > Sphingobacteriaceae > Mucilaginibacter. The sequence goes on from CAIPDP010000167.1 coordinate 18,749, forward strand.
AGTTTTATCCATTTTACCATTTGTTATCGAAGCAATAAAAAAGGCTTACCGAAAGATTATCGATAAGCCTTTTCATGTTTTTAATTAGTGGTATTATTTCCCTTCTGAAATAGCTTTTGCCGCAGCATCGGCTGCTTGAGCAGAAGCATCGTCGTTCAGTTTACTGCGATCAGCCTTAATATTATTCAACAGATTTATGATGAAGGGGCCAACGCCACCAAACGCCTTGTACTTGATACCGGCCTGTTTTAATTGTTCAATACCTTGTTGAGCATATTCAGGGTTTTTTACCTTGCCTGTGAGGTCAGCAAAGTTTCTGATCATGGCAAATTTTCCATTTACATCAGCTGCTGTAAATTTATCATAAACAAACGGCCAGGCGTCCGAATTGCCGCTGCTCGCAAATACCGAGATCATAGATTGCGTAAGTGTTCCTGCATTGTCTTTCTCAAAGCCTAAAGCAAGCTTAACGGCTTGGGCAGAATCAAGTTGATTGATACCGATCAATGCTGCACCCTGAACCGCGTATGATTGGCTGCCGATAGCTTCTTTAAATAAGCTCAAATTAGCCGGATCTTTCAATTTAGCCAATGTACTGATCGCTGCTGCCCGCGCGAGCGTGTTTTTGTCATTTTTAGCTATTTCGGTTAAAACTGGCAATGCTGCGTCATGTACTTGTTTATTGTTCATCCGAAGGGCCTTGATGGCTTTGATCCGCAAACCATAATAAGGATCTTTTAAAGCAGCCAACAGAATATTTTGGGCAGTTGGGTCGGATTGTTTTGATTGTGCGGCTTCTATCGCCTCAAAACGGTCGAGATATAAACCAGCATGTGCTTGTTGAAAAGCAAACTCATCCAGCGTTTTATTATCTGTTTTTTTGACGAGCAATATCTTATCGCCATCAAAGTTCACCAGGTCGGGTTTGGCATCTAATTTAAAATTCAGTGTGTCAGCTTTATCAGCTACCCAAACCTGATGGCGTTCTTTTTTACCGCCAGTATAAATATCAATAGCTACCGGCAATTTAAATACCTGTCCTGTTTGTTTCTGCTTTACATAAACAATTTCGGTTTTTGAAGCATCATCCCATTTATAGCTGATATCCAGTACAGGATGTCCCGCTCCATAATACCATTGGTTAAAGAACCAGTTGAGATCGCGTCCGCTTGCTTCTTCTAATGCCAGGCGGAGCTGTTGTGCTTCGCCATTTTTAAAGGCATTGGTCTTCAGGTAAATATTTAAGCCTTTGTAAAATGCATCTTTACCAAGGTAGTTGCGTAGCATACCTAAAATGCGGCCGCCTTTTTGATAGGTCACCACATCAAAAACATCTTCTTTATCATTGTAGTGGAACCTTACCAGATTTTTTTCAGCAGCCTGCGGATCGCTAAGGTAAGTGCTCATGTCCTGGTAGTTTTGGTCGGCTGCAACGTCAGCGCCATATTTATGTTCGGCCCATAAGGTCTCGCTGTAATTGGCAAAGGACTCATTTACTGTTAAATTGCTCCAGCTTTCGCAAGTCACATAATCGCCAAACCACTGGTGAAACAATTCGTGCGCAATGGTACTTGCCGCAAAGTCATAATAGTTATCTATCAACTGGCGTTTTGTGAGATTTTCAAACTCACCGTGTAATGTTGCGGTAGTATTTTCCATTGCTCCGCTCACATAATCGCGCACCACGATTTGTGCATATTTATTCCATGGATAATCAACTCCGGTTATGTGTGAATAGAATTCGATCATTTCGGGAGTCAAGCCGAAAATGTCTTTCGCGTTAGCAGCATATTTTGGCTCCATATAATAATCAACCGGTTTATTGCGCCAGTGGTCGTGGTATACCTTAAAATCGCCTACAGCCATCATAAATAAGTATACTGAATGAGGCAACTCCATTTTCCAGGTATCTGTACGTGTGCCATCCCCATTGTCTTTTTGTGATGCCAGACGGCCATTGGAAAGGGTAACATATTTTGAAGGCACGGTCATACTGATCTCGTCAGTTGATTTTTGTTCGGGTTTATCGATGGTAGGGAACCATGCTGAAGAGCCCTCTGTTTCGCCCTGGGTCCAAATTTGGGTAGGCTTATCTTTTTCAGTGCCATCGGGATTGATAAAGTATAATCCTTTGGCATCATTGATCGCTGCGCTTCCCTTTACCTTTAATTGGTTGGGTTTTGATGTATAATTGATATAAACGGTATAGGCTTCATTTCCACGGTATGTTTTGTCCAATTTTATTGCGAGGCTGAGGCTATCCTGATATTGGAATTTAAGTGGCGTCAATTTGCCGTTTTTGACAATAGCAATCTCGTTGATATCCATGCCTTTTGCATCCAGGCGCAGCGAATCAGTTGGATAAAAATGGGGTTTTAAAGTAACCCATTCTTTTCCGTATAGGTATCGCTTTTTATAATCAAAGCGTACATCCAGTTTGGTGTGTACAATGTCGTTGATCTTAGGAGGTGTTTCCCTGTAAATTTTAAAGAGTGTACTGTCCTGCTTGTCCTGTCCCTGGGCATGCAAGGAATTAAAGCCCGCAACAAAAATGCCGGTAAGCATCAATGCGGAGAGCGTTTTAAATTTGATCATATGATATAATTATTGGTTTTTATAAATTTTCCCATCTTTCATTACGAAGGCTATTTTTTGCAAAATTTTAATATCTGCCAAAGGATCGCCGTCAACGGCAACCATATCAGCAAATTTCCCTTTCGAAATACTGCCTATTTTATCGCTTAGCCCAAGTAAATCGGCAGCATTTACGGTGGCAGCTTTTATGGCTTCCAGCGAGGGCATACCAGCTTCAACCATGTACTGAAACTCAAGTGCATTTTTCCCGTGGGCGTACACACCTGCATCCGTGCCAAAAGCTATCTTAACCCCTGCTTTATAAGCTTTACCAAAGGTAGCCTGGATTTGCGACCCTACCTCGGTAGCTTTGCGAGCAATTACAGGTGGAAAAAAGCCTGGAATTTTTGCCGAGTCGGCAACCGATTTGCCCGCTATGATGGTAGGTACTAAATAGGTGCCATGTTGCTTCGCGAGCTCAAAATCTTCAGCATTCATAAAGCTACCATGTTCAATCGAAGCTACCCCACCAATTATTGCTCGTTTGATCCCCTCAGCTCCATGAGCATGGCAGGCTACTTTCAGGCCGTAATCTTTGGCGGTTTCTACCACTGCTTTGATCTCTTCCAGGGTCATTTCAGCACCAGAGCTATTTTCACTCAAATCGAGCACACCACCGGTCGAGGCGATCTTGATCACATCCGAGCCTCTTTTAAATTGAAGGCGAACTGCCTTGATCATTTCATCCGGCCCATCGGCAACGCCATCATCCGGCCCCATTTTGTGGTTAAAGGCATCATCCCTGAATCCATCCGAATTATCCATATGTCCACCCGAACCGGATATTGCTCTGCCAGCTGTAAGGATGCGCGGCCCATCAATGAGGCCTTTGTTAATCGCTTTACGTAAACTAATATTAACACCACTACCACCAAGGTCACGCACGGTAGTAAAGCCTGCAAGCAAAGTTCGTTTGGCAAATACAGCAGCCTGGTAGGCTACATCGGCATCTGTTAACGTAAACCCTTCTAATAAAGTGTTTTTGTTTTGCTCACTTTCCAAATGCACATGGCAATCGATCAAACCAGGCAGAACCGTTTTATTTTTCAGGTCGATCACCGGGTCTGATGGGCCGCCTTTGATATATCCTTTCCGGATATCCGTGATGATGTTGCCTTCAACAATGATGGTGACCTCGGATTGAACCTGGTTAGATGTTCCGTCAATCAATTTGCCACATTGTATATAGGATTTTTGTGCATAAGACGAAAGGCTAAACATCGCCAGCAATAGCGTAAGTATTTTGCTCATGAACAAAGAGTTTAAACTTTAGCTAATTTATAAAGATTTTTGATTTATTGATTAAGATGCTACGGCCTAAGCTTTGTTACGGCATTTTTTGCCTCAACTTAGAATATGCCATCCAGACTTTTCCCTGGTAGTTTGTTTAAATAAACATACCCGGCTTTTCAAAAAAAAAAGCTGAAAAGAATTAACTTTTCAGCTTTAAGCTTTAGTTTTTTAAATAAAATTAGCAATATTGATCGAATGCATGCTTCAAATTGTCAGCGATCATTTGAGCAGGGCGACCTTCAATTTGGTGCCGCTCGATCATATGAACCAATTTGCCGTCTTTGAACAAAGCCATAGACGGGCTTGATGGTGGATAGGGTAACATATAAGCGCGTGCTTTGTCTACCGCTTCTTTTTCCATACCTGCAAATACTGTTACAAATTTATCTGGATGTTTGTCGTTTTGTGCGGCAAGACGTGCAGCCGGACGGGCCATTGCAGCAGCACATCCGCAAACTGAATTCACCATAACAAATACAGTGCCTTCGCTTTCGATCGCATTCGTAACTGCTTCGGCGTCTTTTAACTCTTCAAAACCAACTTTGGTCAGCTCTTCCCTCATGGGGGCTACCAAATACTCAGGGTACATCATATCTGTTAATTAATGTTTTGGCAAAGTTAAAAAATCATTTTTATTCAAAAATCTTAAATAAGTAATAAAAACAATTAAGTGACTAAATATTACAAACCTTTTACTGCTTACCTCAAGAACTGCTGGTTGTTATTTATGTTAAATTTCGAAATAATTTAGGTTTTTGTACACCTATATCATATCTTGCAGTCCCCAATTAAACGGAATACGACGTATGAATCTAAAACTGACCAATTTTAGTACTATCATTATTGTCAATAAAAATCAGGAGCAAACCAAGGCTATCCGGATAAAAACAAAACATTTAAATAGAATTAAACACTATATCGGCGGAATTGTTGGGGTATTCATTCTTCTAACTTTGTCGATCGTCTACCTTTCATCGAAAGATAGCAAACAAGAACAAGAGAAACAGCAATTATTATCCCAGATCAATCAGCTGAAAACTAAATTACCAGCAGCTGAAGCCGCCGCTTTAACCAGCAATTCAAACAGTAATACAGCTCAGAATTATATCGAATCGATACAGGGCAAGCTGCAAAAGATCAACGATTATTTGCGTAAAAGAGGCCTAAAAGGCTTTACTACTAATGATATTGGCGGTGAAAAAAATGCAGATGCTAAACTCAGCGATAATGAAAAATACTCATTATATGATGAATACCTTGGTCGGCTCCTGAATAGCGTAGCTTTTACACCAATGGGTTATCCGCGGTTAAGCTCGATCACATCGGCATTTGGTTATCGTTCAGATCCATTTGAAGCCGGAACTGCTGAGCTTCATCCGGGTATTGATTTCAGGGGGGCTAAGGGCGATCCGGTTCATGTTACTGCCGATGGCAGAGTAGCATTTACCGGATGGAAGGGTGGCTACGGCAATTGCATTGTTGTGCAGCATAAAAATGATTTTCAAACTTTATACGGGCACCTCTCACATATCGATGTTCACGATGGACAAGAAGTGAAAACCGGTGACATCATAGGTAAAGTTGGATCGACCGGCCGATCGACCGGGACCCACCTTCATTACGAAATAAGAAAGAATGGCAGGCCTGTTAACCCTGTGAAATTTTTGACGCTCAATAATTGATAGAGGATTCGTTAATCAGTGATTTATTAACTGGTTAATGGATATGTATTTGATTTAAATATTTAAAAATATGTTTTCCAGGAAGAATAAAGTTGAGCTGGACCAGCAGGTGATAACAACCTTCCTGAGCGAGGGTTGTGTGTTTGATGGGAATTTGAAAGCACCAGCTTACGTGCGCATTGAAGGACAGATCAAAGGCGATGTAACAATCGATGAGGGATTGATCCTGGGAGAAAAAGGGAGCATAACAGGTAATATTATTACTAAGGAAATTATTGTTTACGGCACCGTAAACGGAAATATTAATACCCATTCACTTGAGATCAGGAGCACTGGTCGAATTACAGGTGACGTGAAGACTCAGGTGCTGCAGGTAGAAACAGGCGGCAACCATAATGGGAAACTCTCAATGTCAGCGCAGAGTAATACTACTTCATCCAAACATGCAAAAGCTGAACCTGTGTCAGCCTGATTTCGTTTAGAAGTTTCTATTGCGTAATTTTGCGCAAAAATCAGAAACATTATGTCATCATCAGTAGAGACAATTTTCGTTAAATCAAAGGTTAAAGATTTGTCGCTGGCCGAGTGGGGCCGCAAAGAAATAGGGCTTGCCGAGGCAGAAATGCCGGGCTTAATGGCTCTTCGCGCCGAATACGGACCGTCGCAACCATTAAAAGGAGCACGTATCGCAGGTTGTTTACACATGACCATCCAAACGGCCGTGTTGATAGAAACCCTGCAAGCACTAGGCGCCGAGGTTACCTGGTCATCTTGTAATATATTTTCAACTCAGGATCATGCCGCAGCTGCCATCGCTGCTGCAGGTACTTCAGTTTATGCCTGGAAAGGTATGAACGCCGAAGAATTTGACTGGTGCATTGAGCAAACACTTTTCTTTGGTGAAGATCGCAAGCCATTGAATATGATCCTTGATGACGGGGGCGACCTGACCAATATGGTTTTGGACAAGTACCCTGAACTGGTTGCCGGTATCAAAGGCCTTTCAGAAGAAACTACTACAGGTGTACACCGCTTGTATGACAGGGTTAAGGCCGGTACATTACCTATGCCTGCCATCAATGTGAATGATTCTGTTACTAAATCGAAATTTGATAATAAATACGGTTGCCGCGAGTCGTTAGTAGACGCTATCCGTCGTGCTACTGATATTATGCTGGCTGGTAAAGTTGCAGTAGTATGCGGTTACGGTGATGTGGGTAAAGGATCAGCAGATTCATTAAGCAGTGCTGGTGTTCGTGTGATTGTAACCGAGATAGATCCGATCTGTGCATTGCAGGCAGCTATGGAAGGTTACGAAGTTAAAAAACTAACTACCGCTATCGCTGAAGCTGATATCGTAGTAACTGCTACTGGTAACTGTGATATAGTACGTGAGCAACACTTCCGTGCTTTGAAAGATAAAGCCATCGTATGTAATATCGGTCACTTCGACAACGAGATCGATATGGCATGGTTAAATACCAATTATGGTGATACCAAAGTGGAGATCAAACCGCAGGTAGATAAATATACTGTCGACGGCAAAGATCTGATCGTATTGGCAGAAGGCCGTTTGGTTAATCTGGGTTGCGCTACTGGTCACCCAAGCTTTGTGATGAGTAACTCCTTCACCAATCAAACTCTGGCTCAGTTAGAGCTTTGGTTAAATGCTGATAAATACGAAAACAAGGTATATACCTTACCAAAGCATCTTGACGAAAAGGTAGCCCGTTTGCACCTGGAAAAAATTGGTGTTGAACTGGAAGAATTAGATCCGCACCAGGCTGAATATATCGGCGTATCGGTTCAAGGTCCGTTTAAGCCGGAATACTACCGTTACTAAGGTTAAAGGCAAAAGGTCTTTGCTTTGAGCTTGATAGAAAAAGGCATGGTCGGGAGGCTGTGCCTTTTTCTATATTACTGCAATGCACTCCACCGAAATCAAAATATTTCCTGGAAAAGGCATTACCTGGGGTGCGCTCCGTGCAGGCGGGTTATTTGCAAAAAAGTGGCTATAAACCTTGTTAATAATTGAAAAATCCGCGTCAGCTCCACTTACCATAAAAATAGTTGTTTTCACTATTCTGTCAAGGCTGCTACCAGCTTCTACTACTATAGTTTGTAGATTTCGAAATGCTTGCCAGGCTTGTTCTTCGTAATTATCGCTTATTAGCTTACCGGTTTCAGGGTTCATCCCTGCCATCCCTGAAACGAATATCAAATTTCCGCATATGACAGCCTGAGGAATGAATGGGTTGAGGCGAGGGACTTTTGCTGTGTTGAAGCTTGTTTTTGATGTCATGATCGATATTCCAAAAGCTGAATTCTAAATTACAAATTTTTAATAAAAAATTAATTTTACTGCCCCTGCTTCTCCCCATCCTCCACCGTGCTGCTCAAATCATACAAGAGCCATTGTTTCTGAGCTATCTGTCGCTTTTTCGAACGAAGCAGATCTATGAAATCATTGACACCTACAGGCTCGTTGCCATTGCCGTGGATAAGTACTATACTTCCGTTTTGCGCCTGTTGGCCTTTGGCCAGCCATGCATCAGACCCTATTGGTATCAGCCCGTAATCGGTTACTTTGAAAACAACCTGCTGGTCGGATACCAGGCCCGGAAAGCGGAAAAAGGCAGAAGGGATCAATCCGTTCTTCAACATCAGCTTTTCAGTGGCAAGTATCTCGTAATCAATATCAGTTCCCGGCTCAAGCAGAAAATTTTCGCGAAGTGGTGCTTTCGCGCTTACGCGGTGATTGTAGGAATGGTTTACCCAGGTGATCCGAATCTCTCCCGCGTCGCGTAATTTCTTCAGCCAGTCGATATCGGCTGCATGTTTCAACATCCATAGGCCACTTACAGAAAGCGCTATCGGTGCGGGTTTTTCAACTTTTTTGAATTCGTTGATCATTTCTGTAAAAAGCCTTCTGTCAAGAGGTTTATGCGAAGGACACAGGTCAGCCGTCAAACTTATCCCGGTTTCCGAAGGTATTCCTCTTTCAATGCCGGCATCTTGTATGGTTACAGACTGTTTTTCGGCCTGTGCAATTGCTTTTTCGTAAGGTGTATTTTTAAAGAAGACACGGGTATCAGCCAATGTCATTTCCTTCACCTGGTAAAAACTGCATTCATTTATCCTGGTTTGCAGGGTTTGGGGGTTGAGAAGCAGGAAATAATCGCGGCCATTGTTCTCAAAACGACGAAGTATCAACAAGTCTTGCGGAAAATTATGGGCCCATCCGTAATATACCCGGTAATTGGTGATATTCAGGAAATTTTGCTGTGCTTTTGCCGTCGGCATATAGGCTACTGTCACCAGAAAAACGAATACGAGTTTAAGTGTTTTGATCATATCAGCATCAAAAATAAACTAATCCTAAATTTGTTTCTGAAGTTTATGTTGGAATTAGGATATTTACCCCATCAGCTTAGCCGCTATTTTGTTACTCAATAAGGCATTGTTTGTTGGCAATTCTGAAATTTGAATTCATATGACCCGTTTATCTGTCAATATCAATAAAATAGCCACCTTGCGCAACTCGCGTGGCGGAAATAATCCTGATCTGATACAGGTTGCTAAAGACTGTGAGCGATTTGGCGCCCAAGGTATAACCGTACATCCCCGGCCCGACGAACGTCATATCCGTTACAATGATGTTTTCGAACTTAAAAAGATCGTAACAACCGAATTCAATATCGAAGGCAATTGCCAGGAACAGAAATTTGTCGACCTGGTATTAACTAATAAACCCGAACAGGTAACTCTTGTTCCTGACGTTTTAGGACAGTTAACCTCAAACCATGGTTGGGATACTATTGCTAACCAGCAATACCTTCAGACGATTATCAAAGTATTTAAAGATGCCGGTATCCGTGTATCAATTTTTGTAGATCCTATCGTGGAGATGGTAGAGGCCGCTGCTTTAACGGGTACCGACCGGATAGAGCTCTATACCGAAGCATACGCCTCACACTTTCACCAAAACCGGGAAGCCGCAATAACACCCTATGTAAATGCTGCAATTGCCGCACAAAAAGTTGGCCTCGGTATAAATGCCGGGCACGATCTCGACTTGCATAACCTGCAATATTTTGCCCGGCACATTCCAGGTTTGGAAGAGGTTAGCATTGGCCATGCTTTAGTAAGTGATGCTTTGTATTACGGGCTTGAGAATACGATTCAGCTATACTTAAGGCAATTGAAATAAAGCCATCTGAGGGTTGGATCGTTCAATCATATCCTTCTAATACCTACTTTAAATTTCTTGTAAAACCATTGTCACGTTCAGGTTAGGCAATTGTTACTCAGCGTTCAAATTTGTACCTTTGCCCGATAAATAAAGGGACAATAAATTCATGAAGCTGAACGCAGACTACCAGGAGAAATTTGAGAAAAGGCACATTGCGCCAAATGACGCAGATACTGCCGAAATGTTAAAAATAGTTGGCGTAAGCTCACTTGATGAATTGATAGAACAAACCATCCCGGCAAGTATCAGGCTTAAAAATGCTTTAAACCTGCCGCCAGCCAAAAGCGAATTTGATTACCTGAATACGCTGAAACAAACCGCTTCAAAAAATAAAGTATTTAAGTCGTTCATAGGCCAGGGATATTATGATGTGATCGTCCCTGGTGTTATTCAAAGGAATATACTCGAAAATCCCGGATGGTATACCCAATATACACCCTACCAGGCCGAGATAGCGCAGGGTCGCCTGCAGGCTTTGCTTAATTTTCAGACGATGATCATCGACCTGACTGGGATGGAAATTGCCAATGCCTCCCTGCTCGACGAAGGTACCGCCGCTGCTGAAGCTATGTTTATGCAATACAGCCTGCGTAAAAATCAGCATGCTAAAACATTCTTTGTTTCAGACGAAGTCTTCCCGCAAACCATCGATATATTAAAAACCCGCTCCGAACCTTATGGGATCGAGCTCCAAATAGGAGATCACCGTACGGTTGAGCTTAGTGATAATTTTTTCGGTGCGATAGTACAATACCCTGCCGGAAGTGGTGAGGTTTATGATTACACTGGTTTCGCAACGCTTGCGCATGAGAAAGGCATCAAATTAACTGTAGTGGCCGATTTGTTGAGCCTGGTTCTTTTAACACCTCCGGGCGAATGGGGTGCCGATATTGTAGTAGGTTCGGCCCAACGTTTTGGCGTTCCAATGGGTTTCGGTGGGCCGCATGCTGCGTTCTTCGCCACAAGGGAAGAATATAAGCGTTCAATCCCGGGCCGTATCATCGGTGTAACCATTGACAGTGCCGGTAACTATGCGCTGCGGATGGCCCTTCAAACCCGCGAGCAGCATATCCGTCGCGATAAGGCTACTTCAAATATTTGTACCGCACAGGCATTGCTGGCTATCATGGCTGGAATGTATGGTGTATACCACGGTCCCAAAGGTTTGAAGCTGATAGCAGAACGTATTCATGCGCTGGCTGTACTGTTATCTGAAGCACTGGGTGAACTTGGGTACAAGCAACTCAATTCAGGCTATTTCGATACTTTAAAGTTCAACCTTGGTGAACTGGTTGGTCCGATCCATGCCGAAGCGTTGAATAACGAAATGAATTTCCATTATACGGGTTCGGAAGTTACCATTTCAATTGACGAAACTACCTCCCCTGAAGATATCAAAACTATCGTCCGCTTTTTTGCTAAGGTAAAAGGTAAATCGCTGAGCGACGTGAATTTTGAGGGACTAAAAGCAAATATTACCTCAGTCATTCCGGTTAATCAGCAAAGAACTACGGCTTACCTGACGCATACGATATTTAATTCGCATCATTCAGAACACGAAATGCTGCGTTATATCAAATCATTGGAAACACGCGATTTGTCGCTTTGCCATTCTATGATCGCTTTAGGCTCATGTACAATGAAACTGAACGCAACCACCGAAATGGTACCGGTTACCTGGGCTGAGTTCAGCAAGATACACCCGTTTGCCCCTGCCGACCAGGTTGGGGGCTATATGCAGTTGTTTGACGAATTGAACAACTGGTTATCAGAGATCACGGGGTTTTCGGCAATGAGCTTGCAACCGAATGCAGGTGCACAAGGCGAATATGCAGGACTTATGGTTATCCGCGCCTATCACCATGATAGGGGCGATCATCACCGTAATATTGTATTGATCCCTTCTTCCGCTCACGGAACTAATCCTGCTTCAGCTGCAATGGCTGGTATGAAGATCGTTGTGGTTAAATGCGACGAGAACGGTAACATCGATGTGGCCGACCTGAAACAAAAGGCAGAAGAACATCATCATGACCTTTCCTGCCTGATGGTAACTTATCCCTCGACTCATGGTGTTTTTGAGGAAGCGATCATCGAGATCTGCGATATCATTCACCAACATGGTGGCCAGGTTTATATGGACGGAGCTAACATGAATGCCCAGGTTGGTTTGACCAGCCCGGCGACTATCGGTGCCGACGTATGTCACCTTAACCTGCACAAAACGTTTTGTATTCCACATGGCGGCGGTGGCCCTGGTATGGGTCCGATTGGTGTAGCCAAACACCTGGTGCCTTACCTGCCCGGCCATTCAGTAGTTGATATTGAAAGGGGCAAATCGATTCATGCTATTTCTGCTGCTCCCTGGGGTTCTGCTTCTATATTGATCATTTCCCACGCCTATATAGCGCTGATGGGCGGGCCTGGTTTAACTAACGCAACTAAATATGCCATCCTCAATGCTAATTATATCAAGAGTCGCTTGCATCATCATTACCCTATCTTATATACCGGTAACAATGGACGTTGTGCACATGAAATGATATTAGACTGCCGTGCATTTAAAATCTTTGGTATCGAAGTGACCGATATTGCCAAACGATTGATGGATTATGGTTTCCATGCACCAACTGTTTCATTCCCTGTAGCTGGTACTGTAATGGTTGAGCCAACTGAATCAGAGCCTAAACATGAACTCGATCGTTTTTGCGACGCGATGATCTCGATCCGCCACGAAATCGATGATGTGGAAAAAGGTCTTTCCGATAAAGTGGCCAATCCTTTGAAAAATGCGCCGCATACCGTTGCTGTTATCACTGCCAATCATTGGGAACATACTTACACCCGACAGAAGGCAGCATTCCCGCTTCCTTATGTAGCCGCATACAAATTCTGGCCATCAGTTGGACGGGTAAATGATACCTATGGTGATCGAACCTTAGTGTGTTCATGTCCGCCGCTTGAAAGCTATGCATTTGAAGAAAGTGTGATAGAATAAGCCAAAAATAATAATTTTCGGGAATGGGTAAAATAGCACCGATTATTAAATAAAGATTAAATTTTACAATATTGTTGCCGCGCACTTAATTAATATGAAATAATTTGGTGTTATTTCGAAAGGTTGGGCTAGTGTTTTGTAACAAGCTTTATATACTGTTAGTATTTCGTTATTTAGTGTAAGGGTTGCATAACCTTTTGAAATTTGATGCCGTATAAAGCAACATATGATGACTAACAACGGCCCCGTAAGTATTTTACTTGTAGACGATGACGAGATAAATAACTTTATCTCGATTAAACTGATCAAGAAAGCCCTGGCAAATACAGATATCATGGCTTGCCTGCATGGCAAGTATGCTATCGATCTATTATTAGATATCCAGCGCGAAAACCCTTCAAATTTACCGGATTATATCCTGTTGGATATCAATATGCCGATCATGAATGGCTGGGAGTTTCTGGACGAATATACCCGCCTTAATATCGATCCGCTGGGTAAATGCAAAGTTTATATTATATCATCATCCGTGTTCAGCAACGACATTAACAAGGCCCGCTCATACCCCATCGTAAAAGACTTTGTTTCAAAACCACTGAACGTAGATAAGATCAAAGAGCTTTTTGCCGTAGAAAATCACGCCTGATTTTTTGTTGAAATGTTTGAATGTTGTCCCGATAGCTATCGGGATGTAGTAACTTTTAAACTTTCAGCAATAAATAACATCCCGATAGCTATCGGGACAACGTTCCAACTATCAACTCTGGGCTGAAACAGAAAATACTTCTCCATCATATTTCACGTTACCTACCGGGTTTGATTTGGCGTGATAAAACAAACAAGTATAACCTTCTTTCGCTGCAATCTTTCCATATTCTTCCCGCAATTGCATCGCTTTACGCCCATCAAAATCATATTTTGCAATAAATTTCCGTAGCAGCTGCTCTGGCTCTGGTAGTTCGTCTCCTCCAAAAAAGCATTTTTCGCCTCGGTCATCTATCCAGAAAACCTGGTGTTTGGGGCAATGACCGCCGGATAATTCATATCGTATGCCTGGCTTTAATTCACCTGAATCTTCTACAAACAGGATGTTTACCGCGCCGTTTAAAGCTTCAAATATCTCCTGGTGATAAGAAGATGACTTGCCTGTAATTGCAAACTCCCATTCGCCTTTCTGGATAACATGGGTGGCCTTGGGGAAACTGGGAACCAGTTTACCACCGCGTTCCACAACAAGCCCACCGGAATGATCGTAATGCAAATGCGACATCAGCACCAGCGTCACTTCGTCAGGATCATAACCCGCATTGCGGATATGCTGGTGGATGAACAGTTCGTCGCGGGTATCTTTATAACCCAGGCCGGTATCGAATACGATCAGGTCGTTTGCAGTTTTAACCAGGAATGGGTTTACATGAATGAAAAGAGATCCCGGCCTGTCGCGGAAATTATCAACCTGGGGGTCAAAGGGTATGAATTTTTTTGAAGAATCTACTGAATATGATCCTTCGCCTAATGCGTAAATCTCCATTTATTGGTTTGCGGCTTTGTTAGTGTGCTTTGTTATAAATAGGAGCAGGCCATCATTTTGAGTTCCACTCTAAAGCACATCTGCACATTTCTCTATATCTTTACTGTTTTAAAGGGTCAAAGATATGAATAAACGTTGGTCGGTAATGACGCAGCCTGGTAATGCGGATGTAATTAAACTGGCTTCGGAATTAAATATCGATCCTATTTTGAGTTCATTGTTGATCCAGCGTGGTATCAACACGTTTGAAGAAGCCCGGTTTTTCTTTCGGCCCGACCTGCGCCACCTGCATGATCCCTATCTGATGGCTGGTATGGAACAAGCTGTTGATCGTATTGAAAAGGCTATCGCCAACAATGAAAAAATACTGGTTTACGGCGATTACGATGTGGATGGAACAACAGCTGTATCACTCGTGTTTAGCTTCTTCAAAAAACTGCATAACCAGATCGCATATTATATACCCGACCGTTACAAAGAGGGCTATGGGATTTCAACCCAGGGTATCGACTATGCTGCCGAAAACGGATTAAATTTGATTATTGCACTCGATTGTGGTATCAAATCGGTAGATAAAATCGCTTATGCTAACAGTAAAGGAGTAGATTTTATTATTTGTGATCATCACTTGCCCGGTGCTGAATTACCCGAGGCCGTAGCTGTACTCGACCCTAAGCGAAGCGATTGTCACTATCCTTACAAAGAGCTTTCCGGATGCGGTATTGGCTTTAAACTGATACAGGCCTACGCCGAAAAAAATGAAATCCCGTTTGAAGAGGTAACTAAATACCTCGACCTGGTAGCCATCAGTATCGCTTCAGATATCGTACATATTACGGGCGAGAACCGTACGCTGGCTTACTTTGGTTTACAAAAGATCAATGCTGATCCCTGCATTGGTGTCAGGGCTTTGATGGGGGTAGCAGGTAGAACGGGTAATTATTCGATCACCGATGTGGTATTTGGATTAGGCCCACGTATCAATGCAGCCGGGCGAATTGATGATGCTAAACATGCTGTAGAATTACTTATCGCCACCGACGAAGCAGCTGCTAATGAAAAAGGCACGCTCATCAATGGAAAAAATACCGAGCGCAAGGGTCACGATCAGCACATTACCGATGAAGCCCTGAGCCTAATCGACAATGATGCAATATTGATCGGCAAGAAATCAACTGTAGTTTATAACGAAAACTGGCACAAAGGCGTCATTGGTATAGTCGCCTCTCGTCTTACTGAAAAATATTATCGGCCCACTATCGTTCTAACCCGGTCTAATGGGCATTTGGCAGGTTCGGCCAGGTCGGTTATAGGGTACGATCTGTACGAAGCATTGTATGAGTGTAAAGACCTGCTGATACAGTTTGGTGGACACAAATATGCAGCAGGATTAACCTTAGAGCCTGAAAAGCTCGAAGCTTTTGCCGACAGATTTGAAGAGGTGGTTAGTGCTACCATTACCGACGAACAATTAGTGCAAGAGATCAGGATAGATGCCGAACTCGAATTAAAACACATAGATTCGAAATTTTTCAGGATATTGAACCAGTTTGCACCCTTTGGCCCCGAGAATATGGCACCGGTATTTTTAAGTAAAGGCGTGCGCATCAATGGTTATGCCAGCCTTGCCGGCGAACAACACCTGAAAATGGTTGTCAAGCAGGAGGGTTCGCCTTTGTTTGATTGTATAGGCTTCGGATTGGGAAATTACCTGGCAGAAGTAAGTGAAGGAAATCCTTTCGATATTTGCTATACGATCGAGGAAAATGTTTGGCGGGAAAGAAGATCGATTCAATTGAATATAAAAGGGATAAGGTTTTAGTCCGGAAATAGTCCCTAAGTTCTAAAGAAAATAATAATTGGTTTAGGCATTACAATCATGTAAATCCTCAAATCCGTTTAATCAAGGTTCATAATGATATTAAGAGCAGAAGATCTGGTAAAAAAATATAAACAACGCGCGGTAGTTAACCATGTATCGTTTGAAGTTGCCCAGGGCGAGATCGTTGGCTTGCTTGGGCCTAATGGTGCCGGGAAAACTACTTCATTTTATATGATCGTAGGGTTGATCAAACCCAATGAGGGAACTATTTACCTCGATGATCAAAATATAACCACCGATCCTATGTACCGGCGAGCGCAAAAAGGTATCGGTTACCTGGCCCAGGAAGCTTCAGTATTCAGAAAATTATCGGTAGAAGACAATATCAAGGCGGTGCTCGAAATGGGTACGATGAGTAAGGAACGTCAGCACGATAAACTGGAAGAGTTGATAGATGAATTTAGCCTGCACAAAGTACGCAGGAACAGGGGCGATCTGCTATCAGGCGGAGAACGGAGGAGAACTGAAATTGCCCGGGCATTGGCAGCAGAACCTAACTTTATATTACTTGATGAGCCCTTTGCAGGAGTCGATCCAATTGCCGTGGAAGAGATACAAGGCATGGTGGCGAAATTGCGGACACGCAATATTGGCATTTTGATTACCGATCACAACGTGCAGGAAACCCTCTCGATCACCGACCGGGCCTATCTGCTATTCGAAGGAAAAATATTGGAATCCGGAGAACCGGAGGTTTTGGCCGAGAATGAAATGGTCAGAAAAGTGTATCTTGGTTCTAACTTTGTGCTGAAACGGAAGACGTTTGTTTAGGCATTGGTTATTTGGCATTAGGCATTGGTCATTCGGCATTGGTCGTTTGGTATTAAATTTTTCTACAAATGCCCAATGTCAGCGCAGCGAAATGCCCAATCTCAGCGCAGCGAAATGCCCAATGCCAACGCAGTGAAATGCCCCAATGACAATAAAATTAAGACATGCCCATTATTAACTCCGTATTTACCTGGTTCATCAAAAAGCGTATCCACCAGATAGAGCTTTTTATGAAGTACCCTAATGAGGTGCAGGAAGAGTGGTTTGAGCAGCTGATATCAGAGGCAGAAAATACGGAGTGGGGTAGAAAGTATGGGTACAAAGACATCAACAATATCCGGCAGTTTAAGGAGCGCGTCCCGATACAGCACTATGATAGCCTGAAGCCTTATATTGAAAGGATGCTGAAGGGCGAGCAAAATGTGTTATGGCACAGCGAGATCCGGTGGTTTGCGAAATCGTCGGGTACTACCAGTGATCGCAGTAAGTTTATACCGGTTAGCGAGGAGTCGCTTGAAGAATGCCATTTTAAGGGCGGCAAGGATATGCTGACCTTGTATTTCAACAACCGGCCCAACGCCCGCATATTTACCGGCAAGGCCCTCACCTTAGGTGGGAGTCACCAGGTTAGCCAGTTGAATGCTGATACCTTCTTTGGCGATCTATCCGCAGTAATCATGAAAAACCTGCCCCTTTGGGCCGAGTTTTACCGCACGCCACACCTCGATATTGCCCTGCTGGATAATTTTGAAGAGAAAATTGAAAAGATGGCCCAGGCCACCAAAGATGTTAACGTAACTTGCATCAGCGGAGTGCCTACCTGGAATATTTTGTTGTTCAGGCGCATCCTGGAGATCACCGGGAAAAAGAACCTGCTGGAAGTGTGGCCCAATCTGGAACTCTATTTTCATGGCGCTGTTAACTTTACACCCTATCGCGAACAGTTCAGTAAACTGATACCCGGTAACGATATGTATTACCTGGAAACCTACAATGCTTCTGAAGGCTTCTTCGGCCTGCAAGACCAGTCGGATTCTACGGAAATGTTGCTGATGCTTGATTATGGCATCTATTACGAATTTTTACCCTTAGAAAAGTTAAACGACGAAAACCCGGACACCCTGAGCTTAAGCGAAGTTGAACTGCATAAAAACTACGCCCTTATTATCAGTACCAATGCCGGGCTTTGGCGCTATATGATTGGCGATACCGTCAGATTTACATCGCTATCACCTTACCGCATACAGATCACCGGACGCACCAAACACTTTATCAATGCCTTCGGCGAAGAGTTGATCATTGACAATGCCGAGCGCGCCCTGGCCGAAGCATGCAGCCAAACCGGGGCCAGCATCAGAGAATATACGGCAGCACCGGTTTATTTTGGTGATGATAAAGGCGGTGCCCATGAATGGGTAATTGAATTTGATAAAAAACCAGCTGAATTTGAACGCTTTGTCGATCTATTGGATGGAACGCTCCGCCGCATCAACTCTGATTATGATGCCAAACGATTCAAAGATATGGCGCTGAGGCGACCAATTGTTCATAAAGCGCCCGATGGAACATTTTTCAATTGGATGAAAGAAAGGGGTAAGCTTGGCGGTCAGCATAAAGTACCGAGGCTTGCCAATGATCGGGAATATATTGATTCGATATTATTGTTGATGGAACTGGTGGGATAGTGTTGCTTTTTTAATATTTTAAAATAGCAGGCAGCTGGTAGTTTTCTTTGGTCTTAACCCCCAAAGCACCATGAATTCACTTCCTGAAATCTATATATTTGCAAATATTGAAATATGCTTAAATGATAAAATGTGTTTATCTGAGTGATCATAAGCAATATCCGAATGCTAAGATAAATCCCACCCTGTTATGGGAATATGATCTGAATAACTTTGATTTTCAACAGATGCGACTTATTGTGATACAGCGTGTCATCGAAAGGGGTTGGCCCGAAGATTGGCGTGCGGCACTCAATCTTTATGGAGAAAAAGGTTTTAAGGAAGTCATAGTCGCTATTCCTTACATGAATACTAAAGACATGAATTTTGTAAGCCAGGTTTTCGAAATTCCGCTAGTTAAAATGAAATGTTACAAAAAGAAACAGTCTCAGCCGCAACACTGGCAATCTTAAAAGCATTAATGCAAGATGAGGATCTGAATGATTTCTTTCTTGTTGGCGGTACGGCACTTTCGCTTCAAATTGGCCACAGGATCAGCATTGATCTTGATTTGTTTTCATTAAACCCTTTTGATCAGAATGATATTCTTTCTCATCTCGAATCAAGTAAAAATTTTCGATTGGACTATCAGGATAAAAACACACTCAAAGGGCAGATTGAAAAAACTAAAGTTGATTTTATAACGCATAATTATCCATTAGTTAGTCGATTGATTTTAGAGGAAGGAATCAGACTGGCAAGCCTGCATGATATCGCAGCAATGAAAATAAACGCCATTGTTACCAACGGGACACGCCTAAAGGACTTTATTGATATTGCATTTTTGTCGGTACACCTCAAATTCGACGCTATGATGGAGGCCTATGAACGGAAATATGCAACCCGAAACCCTGTAGCCACACTCAAGTCATTGTCATATTTTGAGGATATAAATTTTAGCGAGCCGGTGCAAATGCTGCGTGGCAATTTCAATTGGAACCTGATAAAGAGTCGGCTAAAAGAAATGACGGGAAACCCTTCATTGATATTTGAGTGCTACCCAATTTGATTTTTGGCATTTTTCTTTGACAATAGTTTCTAAAAGAAAATCTTCTCAGTCCAATAAATTTGCTACCCTCCCCCTGTTACATTTATTTTTCAATTCCCGTAATGTATTATGAATATGAACAAGAAAATCCTGTTGATCATTTTACTAGCTATCATAAGCCTGGCTTCCTGTAAAAAAGTTGCAGTAGCACCCGGACTAATCGGGAAATGGGAGTTACGCAGTAAGCTTGGATCTATAATTGGTTTCGATTCAGTTTTTACTGCCGGCAATGGCAGGGTGCTGGAGTTCAGAGGCGATAGTACCTATCTCCAATACAATAAAGGCCGATTGTTGCAGCAGGGGAAATACCATATCATCAATACAAATTATCCGAGTGCAAATTCTTTGAGTATTACCTTTGACAATGGCGACTACCAGCAATACTTAAATTTAACCGGCACCAATCTGCAGATAGGGATGGATGCCAATGACGGAGTGGAATCACACTTTCAAAAAATTGCAAACTAAGTGATATGAAAAGCATAAGAAACTATTTATTGATGTTTTTAGTTGCAGGCCTGTTTGCCGCATGTACAAAAAGCGGAGATGTTTCGCCAATCAACGTAATTGGCAAATGGGAACTTAGCCACAGGTATGGCGGAAATATTTTGCCACAGGATACAACCTATAAGGTAGGCAACGGTAATATACTCCAATTTAACGCCGATAGCAGTTTTAAGCAATATGCCAATGGTGCTATCATCAACAACGGATCATTTCACATCCAAAATGGCCAGTTGTATTTTAATACCAATGCCTACAGTGCCCAACAATTTTATAGCCTGGTCAGTATTTCTGGTAATCTGCTTACCCTAAAGCCTATACTTGGCGATATAGCAACTACTCAATATTTGAAAATCGGGAATTAGCGGTCTATATCGATCAATGCCTGTGTTAATTTTACTGCTTCAACCGCTTCTTTTACATCGTGTACCCGCAGGATACTGGCACCCTTCATTAGTGCAACAGTATTAAGGACTGTGGTTCCGTTCAACGCTTCATTTGGGTTTACTCCCAAAACATTATATATCATTCGCTTGCGCGAAACGCCGGCCAGAATGGGCAATTGGAATATATCCAGCTCCTGCATCCGGTTTAGCAAGGCATAGCTATGTTTCTGCAGTTTTGCAAATCCGAAGCCCGGATCAATTATCACATCTTTTACGCCCAGTTGAATCAGTTGGTTGATACGCTCAGCGAAATAATCGATCAATTCGGGAAAAATATCTTCATACTTCGCCATTTGGGTCATATTCTGCGGTGTCCCTTTCATGTGCATCAATATATAGGGTACCTGTAATTTAGCTACAGTAGAAAACATATCATTATCAAGCTGCCCGCCTGATATATCATTAATGATATGCGCTCCGGCCTTAATACCAGCTTCGGCGATTTTAGCACGAAAAGTATCTACCGACAAAATGGCATCGGGGTGGTTTTGTGCAATCGTTGCAACCACTGGCAGCAAACGATCGGCCTCTTCCTGTTCTGATATATCCTGCGCACCCGGGCGTGAGGAATAAGCACCGATATCCAGGATATCGGCACCCTCTGCCAGCATTTTGGCTGCTTTTTGCAAAGCGTGATTTACGCTTTCCACCCTGCTGCCTGCATAGAATGAATCGGGGGTGATATTGAGGATACCCATCACTTTTGGTGTCGACAGATCGATCAATTTCCCACCTGCATTGATGGTTCCTTTTTTACGAAAAAATGTATCTTTAGCCACTTGTTATAGTTGAAATGTTTGTCCCGATCAAACCGGGATTGATAGCTTGTAAAGTTACCTTAACTTTTGCCAATCTCAGATAGTCGCCTGTCCAACATTTCAACATCCCGATGGCTATTGGGATGACATTACAACTTTACAACATAATAAATTGAGCAATACCGCAGCAGAATACAACGCCGTCATCAAAACCTGCAAGGATCTTTTCATGAAAAAGACCCGCGACTATGGCACGGCCTGGCGAATTTTACGCATTGAGTCGATCACCGACCAGTTATTTATTAAGGCGCAACGTATCCGTACGCTGGAAGAAAAAAAGGTATCGAAGGTTGATGAGGACATTTCGGGCGAGTATATCGGTATTGTAAACTATTGTATCATCGCAATGATGCAGTTGGATGCCGGAAAAGATACCCCCACGGAGCTTTCAATTGAATTGGTAAGCAAACTTTTTGATGAAAAAGCTAACAAGACGCGCGACCTGATGTTTGCTAAAAATCACGATTATGGCGAAGCCTGGCGCGATATGCGTATCAGCTCGATGACTGACCTGATCCTGATGAAATTGCTTCGCATAAAGCAGATCGAAGATAATAAGGGTTTAACCCTGGCCTCAGAGGGTGTTAATGCTAATTACCAGGATATGCTCAATTATGCTGTATTTGCGCTTATTAAACTTGGTATAAAATGAAAACAAAATTGATTTGGGTATGCCGGATACTGGTTGGACTGTTGTTCATCTTCTCGGGCCTCATCAAGATCAATGACCCGCTTGGGTTTTCTTATAAACTACAGGAGTATTTTGAGGTATTTCACATCGAGTTTTTAAACGGATTGGCGCTTTTTATTGCCATAATTCTTTGTACACTCGAAATTGTTCTTGGCTTTGCCTTGCTCATCGGTGTAAGGGCTGTAAAAGTTTCCTGGGGATTGTTGTTGCTGATCATTTTTTTTGGCTTCCTTACTTTTTATTCGGCTTGGTTCAAAGTGGTTCAAACCTGCGGTTGTTTCGGCGATGCAATTCCGCTTACACCTTGGCAGTCGTTCTGCAAGGATATGGCGCTGCTCGCTTTGGTGCTGGTGATCTTTGTGAACCGAAAAACCATAAACCCGGTATTTGACAAAAAAACCGCTGATAAACTGGCCATTGGTTCGATAGTGGTGGCTTTGGGGCTTGGCTTTTATACCTATAGCTTCCTGCCAATATTTGATTTTTTGGCTTATAACGTTGGTGCAAATATCCCGGGCGAAATGGAAACTCCTCCTGGTGCACAACCCGACGAATTTCAGGTTACTTATCACTTAAAAAATAGCAAAACGGGAGCTACAAAGGTGATGGACGATAAAGAATATACCAGGAGTGGTATCTGGAAAGATAATAACTGGCAGGTAGTCGGACCTTCTGAAAGTGTTTTGATCAAGCGGGGTTTTACCCCCAAAATTATCGACCTGAATATTAAAGATGCTCAGGGTAACGATTACACTAAAGAACTACTGTCAAATCCATTTAATAACCTGATCATTGTTGCCTATGATCTGCAGAAAGCTAACCTTGAAGCTATAGGAAGCTTAAACGCTCTGGCTATCAACCTGCATGACAACTTTAATACCCGTACGGTGCTGCTGACATCAAATTCTGCGCAGGACGCCGAGGCTTTTGCCAAAAAGAATCACCTGGTGACGGAGATCTTTTATGTAGATGCTGTACCACTGAAAGAAATGGTACGCGCAAATCCGGGCCTGTTACTATTAAAAAATGGGACTATCATCAATAAATGGCACTATCATTCTTTGCCTAAATATGACGACCTGGTAAAGCAGTATTTTCAAAAATAAAACAATGATCGGCTACCTTATCCGCAAAATAGTTTACGGACTGGCAGTAATGCTGGGAATTGTGGTCGTAGTATTTTTCCTGTTTAATATTTTGCCCGTCGACCCGGCCCGAATGACACAGGGCCAGCGTGCTGATGTGCAGTCGCTACAAGCAGTTCGTAAAGAGTTTGGCCTCGATAAGTCTATCCCGGTACAATTTGCCCTTTATATCAACGATCTCTCGCCCATTAGCTATCAGGATCGGTCCAAAGAAGCGCAACAAAAATATCATTACCTGACTTTGTTCCCCCTTTCAGCTGAAAAGGTGATCGCTTTGAAATGGCCATACCTTCGCCGATCGTACCAGACCCACAAAGAAGTTGGACCGTTGCTGATGAGCGTTATACCTAACACTTTGATATTGGCTACTTCGGCTATGTTGTTTGCTATTGTTATTGGTATATTTTTGGGAACCTTAAGTGCGGTCCATCAAAACACGTGGATAGACAGGGCTGCAATTGCATTTTCTACACTGGGTATATCCGCCCCATCGTTTTTTGCAGGGATACTGATCGCATGGATCTTTGGTTTTGTACTGTCAAAATATACGGGGCTTAACATGTCTGGCAGTTTATATACTTACGACCCCTTCCGTGGCGAAGTTATCTCCTGGAAAAACCTTGTTTTGCCAATGCTTACCCTGGGGCTGCGGCCGCTGGCTATCATTGTTCAGCTTACCAGAAGTGCGATGCTGGACGTATTAGGGCAGGACTATATTCGGACTGCCAGGGCCAAGGGGCTTAGCGAAAGAGCGATCATCTACAAACATGCATTAAAAAATGCCCTGAATCCGGTCATAACGGCCATCGCTAACTGGTTTGCTTCATTACTTGCAGGGTCATTCTTTGTTGAATATGTTTTTGGATACAACGGCCTCGGAAAAACTACTGTAGACGCTCTGGAGATGTCCGACTTTCCCGTAGTAATGGGTTCCATTCTATTTATAACGTTTATATTTGTCGTCATCAACATCCTGGTCGACTTTCTCTATGTTTGGATCGACCCCCGGGTTAAGTTGACCTGAAGAATTATGAAAGTGTTTCTTATTGGATTTATGGGCAGCGGCAAAACTACATTAGGTCGCAAATTGGCTGCCCGTATGAATTACGAATTTATCGACCTCGATCATAAATTGGAACAACAGGTAGAGCTAAGCATAGCTGAATACTTTACGCTTTTTGGCGAACCTTCTTTTCGTAAGCTGGAGGCCGAAGTATTGCGGAAAACAAGCTATCCCGAAAATGCTGTTATTTCAACTGGCGGTGGTTTGCCTTGCTATTATGAAAACATGGACTGGATAAAGGCTAATGGTAAGAGTGTGTACATAAAGCTTTCTCCAAAAACTTTGGCCGATCGCCTGGAAGCTGGTAAAGAGGAGCGTCCACTGTTGCAAGACAAACACGGTGATTCGCTGATCACTTTTATAAAAGAGAAGCTGGAAGAAAGGGAATCTTTTTATTCTCAGGCAAATATTATTGCTGACGGACTTGGTTTAACTGCCGAAAAAGTTGAGTCATTGCTCCAGCTGGATTGAAACATTAACTGCACATCATCGCGGATCGTAGGTCGGTTGTCGTATTACAATAGATACACGGCATCATCCCTGCCAGCTTCGTCCAGAATAACTTCCACGTGTTCTTTCAGCAATGTTGAAAGAGCTATCCCGGCGTAATCAGTAGTAACCGGGAAATTTTTATGGTTACGGTCAATTAATACAACAGTTCGCAGCTTTTTTAGTGGAACATCCAGGAAAACCCCGAAACCATAAGCCAGTGTTTTGCCGCTATTCAATACATCATCAACCAATATCACTGCTTTATTATGACAAATGCTGATGTCGGCATCGGTTGTAGCTTTCAGACTAGTACTTTGTTTATCTATTTCGATGGTCATCAAAACGCTTTTGAAAGGCGCAATTTTGTCGAGTATGTTCTTTAATCGCAAAGCAAGGTGATCTCCCCTCGGTAAAATTCCGGCAATGATGATCTCCTGCTCGTCGTAGTTGTCTTCCAGTAATTGATAGGCAATCCGATCCAGCTTTTGTTCTATCTGGTGTTTATCGAGGATGAGCAGGCGTTTCTCTTTCATGGGTGGTGGTTGGGTAATGTTGTAATGTTGTCCCGATAGCTATCGGGATGGTTGTATTAGTTGTAGTGGTTGAATTAGTTGAAGTGTTTGTATTTGTTATATTGGTTTTGATTAGTAAATATACTGGTATCGTTTCAACCTTCCAAAATCCCGATAGCTATCGGGACAACGTTACAACAAAAAAATCAGTCTTTCTGATAAGGGTAGTAAACAAAATTGGCGCCTTCGGGTACGATGACAAACATACACATATAGTCGTGGGGCGTTTTGTAAGTTTTGATAAAGCGCTCTTTTAACTCTTTTTTGATGATGCCACGTTCGATGAACTCCTCGAGTGTAGATGCCTGAATGGTCCATTCAGTATTCAGATCGTGGCGGTCAAGTATCATTTCACCCAGCTTAACTTCATGCTGGTGTGCAACGAAGATCGGGTACAGTGACAGGCCCTCCACCATGATCTCAATGGCAACTTCATGTATCGAATCGCTATATAACTTAAGGTCATTTTCCAAACTAACCAGCGGACTTTCTTTTTTAGTTTCTTCGCCGGTGTTCTCGTTCAATAATTCTTCGGGATCCATTGTAGTGTGCTTGGTGCCAGGCGCATGGTGCCCGGCCTTAAAATTATGCTTCTTCAACCGCCCCGCGCTCTGCGCTTAACCCCAGCAGCACTACATTTTCTACGTGTTGGGTATGAGGGAACATATCAACCGGTTGTATTTTAATTACTTCGTATTTTTCTTTCAGTGATGCCAGGTCGCGGGCCTGTGTAGCAGGGTTGCAGCTTACATAAACAATCTTTTCGGCCTCAATTTCAAGCAGGCGGGCAACCACATCCGGGTGCATACCGGCGCGCGGCGGATCGCTGATGATCACATCCGGTTTGCCATGGGCGCTTACAAATTTTGCGTTCAATACGTCTTTCATATCGCCAGCGTAGAATTTAGTATTGCTGATGCTATTGATCTCAGAATTGATCTTTGCATCTTCAATTGCCGAAGGTACATACTCCACCCCGATCACTTCATTCACCTGTCCGGCGATAAAATTTGCGATTGTACCTGCTCCGGTATAAAGATCGTACACAAGCTCATTGCCTTTAAACCCGGCAAAATCGCGGGCAACTTCATAAAGCTTTGCTGCCTGGATTGAGTTGGTTTGATAGAACGATTTTGGCCCGATACGGAAGCGGATCGTTTTGCCATTGCCGTCCACCATTTCTTCATAAATATATTCAGGTCCCCGCCAGGCAATCACTTCCTGATCAAAAATAGTATCATTTTTCTTTTGGTTGAGGATATAAAGCAGCGATGTGATCTGCGGAAAGTTTTGGCCGATGAAATTCATCAGGCTGTTCACTTCTTCTTCCGAAGCATAGGCAAAAACAACGATCACCATCAGCTCGCCGGTTGAGGAAGTGCGGATAATAAGGTTGCGCAACGCCCCTTCATGTTGTTTTAAGTTATAAAAACTTATGCCCTGTTTTTTGGCGAAGTCGCGGATGCTGTTACGCAATTCGTTGGAAGGATCTGCCTGCAAATAACAATGATCTACATCCAGTATCTTATCAAACCTGCCCGGAATATGAAAACCGAGGGCATCCATATTTGGAGCGTCCTCAGCGCGGTTTTCACCATCATTCAGCCAACGTTTGTTGGAGAATGTATATTCAAGTTTATTGCGGTAATATCGGTCGGCAGGCGAAGCAAGGATAGGCATTATACCGCTCACGTCTATTTTAGCCAAATGCGTGAAAGCGCCCTCAACCGTTTTTTGTTTGAACAGCAATTGTGCGTCATAGCTCATATGCTGCCATTTGCAGCCACCACAAGTACCAAAATGTTCGCAAAACGGACTGGTACGATACTCCGATGCCTTTTTTAGCTCCGCAATCTTTCCTTCAGCGAAATTCTTCTTTTTCCTGTAGACTCTTACATCGGCTATATCACCCGGTACGGCTTTTTCGACAAACAAAACAAGGTCATTGGCTTTACCCACGCCCTTGCCTTCTTCAGCGATATCAATAATACTTACATTCTCGAACAGGAGATCAATC